>JBHLND010000013.1:0-23804 GCA_048937485.1 Promethearchaeota archaeon | reverse complement strand
TTCAGGATTGAACTCTGTTACATCAACTGGACGAAGAAGATGGCATCCATAATGAATGGCAATCCCAACGCCATCTAGGGGTTTTGCAATCTTTTTCCGAATTTCTTCAGGCCCCACATCTGTGTACATAGCTTCAATGATATGCCGAACCTTTATTGTGCCTTTCAATTCAAGATTCTGTTTCTTCAGCTCAGCGTTGACTTTCTTGAGGTCTTCTTTGTCATGTTTCAGATGATGAAGCGCATCCTTGAGAGAAGCAAAGCAGCCATTGCACGGCGAGACAATATCGTGCCCCGTCTTCTCTCCAATGGCTAGGGTTCGAGCATTAACAACAAGCCAGCCGAAGTAGTCGATGGCTCGGAGGTTTGGACTTCCACAGCAGGCAACATCCTCCATATAGTTGAGTTCCATCTCAAGGGCTTCTGCGACTTTTACCATCGACGCTTCGTAATTTGGATAGTTCGCTGGTACACTGCAGCCCATATATAGGTTGTAGCTGGGCATTTCACTCATCCCCTCCTACAAGTCTTCCAGTTCGTGTTCCTTTCAGTATCTCTTTGATTGGGTCAGTTCCGAGACCTGGAACTTCGGGTTCCAACCCCAAATCCTCTCTCTCCCAATCGTTAAGCACCTCATACAGCTGCCCCTTTTCAATTAGGGATTTTCCAAGGGCCAAGATGTTTGCAGGAACTTTTCCATCTTCAGCAGCCAAATTCTTGAGGTCAAAGATGATGTCTGTGACACGAACTTTCTGTGGGCAACGTTCTTGACATTGAAAACATGTCAGACATTCCCAAATCTCCTTGCTTGAGAGGACCTCCTCACGCATTCCAAGCAGAATCATGCGAATCAACTGATGGGGTTTGTAGTCCCACTGATTAGCAATTGGACATGCTGCAGTACATGTTGAACATGCAAAACAAGCTGAGAGCTCATCGCCATTTGGCATGCTTTGAATCTCACTGCGAAATCCTGAATCCAGTTTGGACATATCGATTGGATCGATTAATGTGACAGGAGGGCCAGCTTTCTCTTCCATTTCAGTCATAGAGGACACACCACCGAGGATATGACCAGCTGTGTGTAGCGAAGGCGAAATTCGGCCCCATATTAAAAGTTTGCAGAGTTGACATGTTTTTAGATAACACTCATGTATACTAAGATTCAGGAGCCCCTTTGACATAGATTAGAAAAGAAATTGCGACTACACCAATAAACACCGGGATTTCATACAGGATTATGTCCACAATTCCTTGGCCAGTAAGAGGATACGAGAGCCCTCCCCAAATAGCTAGGATGATACAGATTATGGCTCCAGCAACTATAATCCACCGTGAATTCGGACTCATGACCTCCTCGATTCACGGGCCGCTCTTAGGGTTTTCTATTATTCATGGTTCAGGTTCTTTTCCAGTAGCATCCCCAACTGATTTTGAAGCTGGGTAAACTGGTCATCCGCATCTCTACGCAATTCAGAAACAAGTTTCACGGCATAAGCCTTAAGATCTTCCTGACGTCCCCCCAGACTACTGAGAATCTCCGTTTTGTCGACGTCCATAAGTCTGAACACACCAGTCAATGCCACCTGGAGCTTTTCGCAATTCATGTTGATTGACTTTCGAATCGTTCCTACTCTGTCAATTATGCCAGCTAGATCAGGTTGTTGTGCATTCCTTTCTGCCAATCAAGATCCACCTTCCTCTGTGCTTAGTCTTGTGACAGTTCCATCCTGGAGCCAAGATTTTGCATTCTCAGAAGGAATCGTCGCTATGTCTTCCTTCTTGAATGGTCCATAGGTCATTTCATCAATTCCAAGGAATGGCTCCCCAATTGCGCGTTGAAACTTGACCAGAATATAGTCAGTTTCTTCCGAGTTCTCAATATGTCTGTCATCTTTGCCTCGACGAAGTGTTGCCTTGGGTGCCCCTGAAAGTGACTCATTTATGAACTCTGAGTGCTTCTCATATCCTCTTGACAAACGATTATAGAGTTCTTCTTCAGCGAGCACCATAGAACCTAGGGGCCGCCTCTGCAATTTTACTGCGTTCAAAATCTTTCTTTTTCTTAGCATTAGAAGGTCTTTCAGCATGAACTCAATGTTAAGAATCTCCTGGGTATACAGATCTGCCTGTATGTCGTTACCCGCCTTTGTTTCCGTCAAGAGCATGCGAACCTTAGAGAGATATTGGGTCATCTTGGTCAGCTGAAGGTCCTCTAGGTCCTGAAGGTCCTCTTTCTCAATTTCGCCCATCCATACTTCAACAATCTTTTCGTACATATCATCAGCCAATCATTGCCACCCCCTTGCACAACATGAACAAAGCCGCTGGCATCGGCAAATCAACTGCCTCATTATGATATGGACCATATGTGTTATCCTCAATTCTAATCTTAGGGACCATTAGCCCCTTTTCAGGAAAAACTACCTTGAGTGAGCCTTCAGTGATTGCCAATGCATCTCTAAATGGATTGAACTCATTCATCTCGTCTCTTGTTAATGGGTTCGCAGAGAATCCGGTCTTACCATTCAAGCTTCCTGCAAGTCGAATCACTCTGTGAATGTCGTGCGTGACCGGCACATCAATCTCTCCACCGTATGCCTCCACTGCCTTCATCGCAATCTCCTGCCATGATTTCTCTCCAATCCCCTTTACAGCCGCACTTAGAACAGGCGGTGTTCGGAGCAAGCCTTTGAGTGCATGTTCTCTATATGTCTTCAGGGGCTTTACCCATCTTTCATCACCCGAATATGAATCCACTCTATGGATGAACTCCACCATGGCTTCTGCAACTCTATTACCCCAACCTGGGACATCAAATTGGGGTGCCTTACTTGTTGGGAGCGGTACTCCTCGTGCCACAATAATTACTCTATGTTTCTCTCGGGGAGAGTCATCCTTTGCAGGAGCAACTCTAAATCCAGTTCCGGAGATATAATGAACAATTTCTACACGGCCTCTTGAGTCAAGTTTGAATACACGAGGGTCTCTGACTCGAATATGATATCCTCGGTGCCCGCTGTAATTCAGCTGGATATGATCAGGATCAATGCCAAAGTCCTGAACCAGGAAATCATCGTAAACCTTCAGAGTGTTTCTCTTCGCATCTTCAAGACATTTCTCACATAGCCATTTCCTAGCAGCAAAGGATGTGCCACCGCATTTTGGGCAACCGTTGTCTGGTGCTGAGCCCATGCCGCTTTCCGGGCAACCGTTTGTCATACATTTCCAAGCATCGTGTTCCATCGAGCATGGGGCTGACAAATGGTCTGCATCAATGTCGAAGACAAGTTCTGCCCCTAGCCAGTTCTTTTCCTCCATACTTCGTGCTACGGGAATCTCATAGAAAGCTGCTGAGTGATACACACTGTGAGGTGCAGATGTAACTAGCTCGTCCGCTAGACCCTTCTGTGATCGAAATCCAATATGACGTTTCCAATTGGTCACCTGTAGTCCTGCAGAACCACATTTGGGACATGTCTTAATCTGAGCAAAAGAAACACCACTGCTCCCGCAGCCTTTCTTCGTCTTCTTGCCCGAATTGTCAACCTCAACTCGTTCTGGACATCTCCATGTGAAGTCCCAAGTTTCTATACCAAACTCCCTTGTATGTATCTTGCTTGGCTGATCTATCTTACCACGATTCGTACGATAGTATTCATGAAACGCAAGCCGCAAGAATTTGCTTCTGGTTTCTTCGGCTCGCGCTTCCATCCTATTGCATCTCCCTTAGGATTATCCCGTGTTCTCTTGTTTTGAAGGCCACACTAATGGATACCGGAAAGGACTGACTAATTCTCAATCTTGGACCAGAATAATGGTGCTTCAATCAATTCTTCTCCGTTCCACGCGAGGTGCAAGGACGAAACTAATGTTGCCAGTTTCAGCAATTGAGAACTCCAGCAAGATTGGCTTATCACTGCTGAATTGAATATTAAGACTATCTGAAGCCATTGCCTTAGTAATCTCAGAAAGATAATTCAGAGCATACATCGAGGTTGACTTCTCTTTTACATTCAAAGAGAATACAACAGGGTCTTCGCCTCCGGATTTTAGGGCCACCTCTGCTTCACCTGTATCACCCTCTCCGCTAAAGCTTAAGGCATCCTTACTTGCTGAAATCTTGACATGGCTGGAAACGACCCCGATGTCTTTTACTGCCTGCTTGAATGCATCCGCAAAGAGCTCCGCTTGGACGTTGAAGACCAGCTTTGGTTTCTTCGTTCTATCTTCTGGGGGAGTCAGAAGTTGAAGCTTGAACTGCCGTTCTGCTTGACCTATCATCTTAATCTCAAAGCGACGATTATCCATATCGAGATTAAACTCAAGTCGATCGTCGCCTGCCATCCGTTTACTTACTTTGTTGAGCTCGTCTACTCCAAGACAGATGTCATGCTCACCTTCGCAGTTGTATTCTTGAAAGATACCTGCAGGCAAAAAGAGGTCCACCATTGCCGCCTTGGATGAATCTAGTTGTCGCAAGGCTAATCCCGTGTCAGAAACAACAAAGTGAACCTCCGTTAGCAGAGTTGCTAGGGAATCCACGATTTGTTTCCAAGTCTTTGTACTGTCAAGAGTTGCATGAAACATCTTGGCTCCTCCTCAATCATTTACTAAGTGATTTTACTACTTCTGAATCCAGCTCCAAGGCTTCCTTGTAGGTTTTGATATCCAAGTCATTGATGTTGTACGCCAACGAAACAGCTAATCTAAGCTCAGTACCTTTGGCACCTTTCTTTTCGGTTACGTCTCCTATTAGTATGTACTTCTCGGTTTCGTTGAGAGTTCCTTCCACTGTGACTATTATCTTCCCAGCTTTTTCTACATCATCATAGATGTCTTGAATAACAGCCATTCCTGGGCTCGACTCCACAACAAATCCCATTATCTTGACAGGGCTTTCGGTTTTTGCTGTCAGACTTTTCACTGTGCATAGTCTAGCAGGTTTCGTACGTGGAAATTTTCTCTCCTCGGTCAAAATGGCTGCACCATCAAATCTAGTTTGGATGAAGCTGAATATTAAGTCAGTTAGTGAGCAAAAGGTCTTGGTCTATAAATGTATCAGTTCCGCTTTTCTCACAAATCTCTTCAACTAACCGCCGTAATTTCGCCATGTGTGTTTGCATTCAGTGCATCTATAAAACTCAGTAGCCCCTTCATCTCCACGTCTAGTCTGGAGAGTCCAATAATACGCATCGTTATTGCCACACTTTGGGCATGTCGCTTTCGTGACTGGCATGGGAATCGAATCATCTTCGACTATGACGATCTTGTCCCGGGGCGTCTTGTCAATCTTGTGCGAAACAGTCAGTTTGCCACCAATAGGCTTGGTGTGACCGCAGCTCCTACATTTCAGATGCCTACTCCCATCCTCTTCAGTAATGGGAACCATCATTGCGTCGCATTTGTCACAAAACTGCATTTGTCGTAACCCCCGGGGGTTTCGTTGCCACCGTGTCCAAGCAAATTAAGGCTTACTGAAGGGAAGTAATCCGAAATCAATCTTCAGATGGGAAATAGGTGCATCAGGCTCTCCAGTAAGTTTTGGAATGCAAGCGTTGCAATCTCATCCTCTCGCTTTCTGCTTGTTTCCAGTGTTATCTCAATGTTGTTTCCAAGGCTTGCTACTATTTCTTCTATTGATATCTTTCCAGTGAGCCAAAGATACGCCATAATAGCCTCATATGCATCCGCCGCGACGCCCGAGTCCGTCCTCCGTCCATATTTGCTGTAGACAGAAGTGGAACGAATCGCATTGGCCAAAACACGATCTTTCACTTTTTCTCCAGTGGCTTCCCCAAGTACCTGGGACTTTGCGAGGGAATAACACAGATTGACAAGATTATCCCCAAGTTTGGCGAGACCCTTATTTCTCATAATTCTCTCAACGGGTTCTTCTTCGTTGAGAAATCGCCACATGAATAATCACCAATGAATTGGCTGTTTGGATTTAATCCACGTGATCAGTAACTGCCTGTTTGAAGGTCTTTCTGAACTTCTCTGTTCGTGCCAACATCTTCTCCAGACCCTCTCGAAGTACAACATTAGCCTGCCGTCTCTTTGTCTTAAGGGTGACAATTGGACTCCCCAGAAGCGGATGTTCCAAGTTGTATCCTGCAAACTCCACAGCTGGTTCTTCAAGCAAAGTCTTCCTTAGGAGGTTACAGAATCCATGGTCTTCATCCTGAAATTCAATTCTCAATTCTGTTCTATCTTGTTCAATTAGTCGCGGTTCCACTAGCTTTACCTCCGGCCATTATCTCTTCTCATTCGCTCTCTACCACCGCCGCGCCGATCACCATATCGGCGGGTATCTCTTCTACCTCGGTCACGTCCACTATCATGACGTCTGTCATCATACGATCTCCGACGCGGTGCTAGGTCAGTTCTCGGTTCAAGTCCGAATCTGACCCCATAATCCTTGGTAACTTCTCTGGATTCTCTATTCTCACATCTCAAGCAAATCAGATTATTGTAAGTAGTAAGTGTAAGATTATTCCCACATTTGATGCATTTTGAGAGCAGAACCCCCAAGTCCGGTCCCACAAGGCTAAGTTGCACAGGAATCTCATGAGTGTTGAGGGCTACGCCTCTGATTATGTCTCCACCTCGGATAACATCGCTCATGGATCTGACGAATCGTCTTGTAACATTACTGATGTGAATCTCGCCCGCCAAGGGGTTCAAGATATCTCTATCGTTCCACTTGACTAGACTAACTTCAGCACGCTGTTCGTAGGCGTTGATGACTTCTCCCATCATAATGTCTCCTTGTACTGGGAGTGACAGTTTCGTATGACCCTTTGGATCCAGAACCCTAATGCGTCTATCCTTTAGGTCTATAACTACTCCTCCTGAAGTAGCCGCATATACTATGCCCTCTTCCTCATATGTACCGAAACCCGGCAACAGCTCTTCTATTACACACAACTGTTCGCCTGGTACAACAACATCTCCATTCTTTACGTCAGCCATTGCTGTCACACTTCTTCCTTACTATACGATAAATGTCGACTCCTATCAAGTGCCGCTCTTTTTTGTGAAACTCATATATTCTTCCAATTGGGAACTCGAAGGTTTCGATTGCTTTCACCACACCTCCGAGGTCATCAACTGCTCTCTTCAGGAAGGTTCTATTCTTTTCGCCCGCTAGGTGCAGACTGTATGTCACACTCGCAATCGATAGTGCTGTTTTCAAGAACCTTAGGTCCGCGCCTCTCTTTTTCACTCCGAAAGGAGGATTGCTCACCACAGTATCAATGGGCTCCTTAACCTTGAAGGATGAAACATCCGCAAGGATCCAATCGGTTGCGCCTTCCGTTCCGAGCAACGCTGAATTCTTTCGAGAGGCCTTTAAGGCTTTGGATTCAACATCAACACCAATGACTCGTTTAGCTCCCAACAGTGCTGAACCTATTGCGAAGATCCCATCCCCGCATCCAAGGTCACATACCACTTTCCCATGTATATCATCATGCTCTATGTGCGCTGCAAACAGAATTGAGGCCGCAACATTGGCAGGGGTCGGATACTGCTCCAAAGACACATCTAGATCCTGCATCCTCTCAATTGATTGAAGAGCAATCTCTAGGTCCCTAAGGCGCAAGACAACCACCACTATTTCTGAACTGCTCTCGGAGGTATCACATACCCTGATGAATTCTCTGTGTATTCCCACCTAGTCCTTGCTGCAATAAGGTATACCGTGGGGTAATACGTAACTTTAACTTGATGATAGTTCCAGTGGAAATCTAGGTGACTCCACTGGAAATCCAGTGGAACTAACCTCTTCTGCGGATGGAGTCGTGTAGAGAATTGGGAAAGCCATTGGATAAGCTCTTTGATAAGTTTCTTCAGGGTCAGGCCATCTTCAGAGATAGGGATGCTCTCCGACCGACATATGTCCCGGCAAACCTGCCGTACCGGGACGAGCAGATGAATAGAATTGGCTCTATCTTGGGACCCGCGCTCCGTGGCGCTCCCCCCTCAAACATTCTCTGCTATGGTAAAACCGGTACTGGCAAGACTGTGGTTGCACGATATGTATTGGATCTGCTTGTCAAGAAGGCCCGTGAGAGTAGAGTTAGGTCGCCTATGACTGCACATGTGAATTGCAGAATTGTTGGGACCAACTATAGAGTACTAAGGCGGCTTTGTGAGGCCATTGATGCAAGAATGCCTGATGGTTCAGAAATACCCTTCACCGGACTGCCCACTGATGAGATACGCTCAATTCTGAAGAGGAAGCTAGACTCTGAGTCCAACATTATGGTGGTTGTTCTTGATGAGGTCGATTCACTTGTCAAAAGGGATGTGACCCAAGGCAATGACATTCTATACGGTCTCACGCGAATGAATGGAGAGCTCAGTCAAAGCAAAATCTCCATTATTGGAATAAGCAACGATCTGAAGTTCAAGGAGATGCTGGATCCAAGAGTTCTCTCCACGCTTGGCGAGGAAGAAGTAATCTTTGCACCTTACAATGCTGTTGAGCTAAAGGGAATTCTTCAACAACGTGTCAGCATAGCCTTCAACGAAAATGCAGTTGCAGATGAGGGTGTTATCAACTTGGTTGGAGCTCTTGCTGCACAAGAACATGGTGATGCAAGAAGAGCTCTTGATTTACTTCGAACTGCAGGAGAGCTAGCTGAACGTCGGGGTGATGATTCAGTGGTTCAAGAACATGTTCGTGAGGCTCAGAAAATAATCGAACGAGACACCATAACGGAAACGGTCAAGACACTACCGATGCAGTCAAAGGCAGTACTATTTGCTGTATACGCTCTTGCAAACAAGGGGAAGCGAGAGATCTTCACTGGTGAATGCTACAATGTCTATCAGGACCTCGCCGAGGCGTTGTCGTTGGACAAGCTCACCCAGAGAAGGGTTTCAGATCTGATATCCGAACTTGACATGTTAGGACTGATTAACACAACCGTAATCTCAAAGGGCCGCTACGGCCGCACAAAGAAGATAAGACTGGCGGTTGGCAAGAAACAGATTGGCGTCATCCTCGATGAGGACTCACGTTTAAGCAAGGTTGCTACCGAAATGCTATGAATGATGTCTTTCAATATGTGCCAGTTGCCAATTGAGATAGGTCGTAGAACATCTTCAATTCCGGAGCACCTGTTCTGAGATTGAGAATGGTAACAATTCCTGGTGTTGGAACAACGCCCTGTTTTCTCATGAACTCTGTCTGAGATTGGAAAGTTCCAGAATTTATGATTTGCACTCCTCGATAATTGTCTACAGCGTTATGATGAGCATGACCAAAGTGAATGATGTCGGGTGGAATATCTATGACCATCCAGTCCCTATGAAGAGGAGCAAGCTCTGTCTTTCCACCGTAGATCGGCGCAAGATGCCTCTTTTGAAGAAGCGACTTCATAGGAACTGCTGGTTCCTTGTATGACGCGCCAGGACTATTTGTGACCATGTCATCAAGAGAATCGCCGTGAGTCAAGAGAATGTCAACTCCTTCAACACGAAGATGACAAGGGTCTCCTGCCATCAGGATTTGGTCACCCAAATCGTAGAGGCTCTTTGCGAAGTCTTCAGAAATTGGTGGTTTTGGCAGAGCCTGTCTACACGCATCGTGATTGCCAGGAATGCAAATGAGCTTGATTCGTTCTGGAAGCTTGCGCAGTTTCTTAGCCAATTTAGCGTACTGATCGTACAGACTTGGAATGGCCAAATCCTCCAGCTGTCCTGGATATACGCCAATCCCGTCTATTAGATCGCCAGCAATGAAGAGGTACTTTATCCGATCCACCATTCTTTTCTCGGAACTGTCGCAATCACGGCCGCGCATCCAATCAATGAAACGGTCAAATTCATCTTCCAGAAACTCCAAACTACCACAATGGAGGTCTGACACAAATACCGCATAGACATCACTTCTTGCTCGTCCTGCTTGTCGAGCGGTTGGAATGTCTGGAAAAATCACATCATCTGCAATCATTCGACCATCTTCATCAATGAACCCTGATAGACATACAACCTCATCTTGAAGTATTGAGTTCGCCTTTTCCGAGAGTTGCTGTCCTGCTAATCCCTCCCGACCTGCTGGAATCACTGATATAATCGAACCCTCCAAGTCCTCTAGCTCCACTATCACATTTCGAGACCGAGAGATGTTTTTGTTCTTGACCATTCCAATTACTTTCTGACTTGGAGGGCGGCGACTTCGTTTACCTTCCTTATCCATGGCTCTGACTCGTCTTGCATCACTGCGACGTGTTCCTGCTGCAGATGGCGTGATTGCCCCTTGCGTGTCAATGCGGCTCATGTAGATAGCATTGATTCTTCGGTATCTGTCCTTGAAAAGCGCAAGAAAATCTTCGACTATTCCCTCGGAACCTACATCTTCCTTTGATGGATTCTTAATCACCTCAAAAACCCAACCACCAATTGGTTCCGGTGTTTCATCAACAAATGAAACTGGTTTCTCTTCAATAGTCTCTTCGCCTAGAATTTCCTGGATATCTGATTCTTCTGCCGAATCCGCTAGGAGTTGCTCCATGACATAATCCAAAGAAAGAACTGGAGGACACGAACCCGATTTGCATCCTGCAATGATAGTATCGACTACTAGAAGTGGGGTTTCCAAACCCATAATGTAATCAAGAGCATCCGGTGCGATTTGAAAGCCTGACCCTATCAGTCTCTTTAGCACGGTTTTACGATTTTCTTGTGTCAAGGGCAACCACATCATCCGATATTGAAATCCGTTTTAAACATCCGCCCATAACCAAGTCGTTTTTTGAGGAAAAATGCGCAAGGCAATCTAGAACGAGTGGATGACCTGTCTTGTTAGGCCTTCGGAAAGTGTAATAGGGGAGCTCTTCAAGATGCGTTTGGCGCCTTCTCGTTCAAGGGATGGTAAGAATGGTCAATATCAGAAAACTGCAGAAGACTGGTGGAGAGAGCGGAAGCTCATTTCTCGTGATACTACCAAAGGACTGGGTCGAACGACAGGGTCTGAAGAAGGGACATCCTGTAGTAGTAGCAGAACGCGAGGATGGCTGTCTAATTATTGATCCCAGACTACCAAAGGCTGGAGAACCCAGATCCACTTCCATTCACATTGAGTCCAACCTTCGCTGGTCTATCACAAGCAAGTATCTGCTTGGCTTTGATGAGATTCATGTGCTTAGTGACAAAAAGATAACAAGCTCACAAAGACTTGAGCTTGAGAAGATAATCAAGAGATTTGTTGCCCTTGAGATTACTGAGGAGGACGATCATGAAATCGTCATAAGATGTCTTGTGGATCCATCCACTTTGCCAGTCCGTAAGGCAATGAAACGAATGAACCTACTTGCCTCTAGAATGCTTGATGACGCCGTAATGGCATTCTTTGCCGGCAACACGGATGCTGCAGCCAACATCAATCAACGAGATGAGGAAGTCGATCGTCTGTTCTTCCTGATTGTGCGTGAGCTTCGTTCTGCAATCCAGTACCCACGCATGTCTGAGGTTATGAGTATCGCTCCAGTTGAAGCTCTTGATTTTCGTCTTGCCGCCCAATACCTTGAGAGAATAGCTGATTTGTCTGTAGAAATTGCGGAACATACTGCTGGACCCGTTGAAGCCAATATCGTGAAGAGAATAGAGCCAATAGTGAACCGAGTGAAAGAGATGCTCTCCAAATCAGTGGCTAATCTCTTTGATTTCAATTCTAACAAGGTGGATTGGGTTATTAAAGCTGAGAGGGACCTGCCTCATACTATCGACAAAAGCAGAGAATACATTCTGTCTAAATCAGGGGATGGGCCACAGAGTCAGCTATATGTACTAGATATCTTGCTGAGAATTGGTGAGGCTGCAAAGGACATCGTGGACCTAGCATTGCCCCAAGGTTGAGAGGCTTCAACAATGGCTCGCAAGCTCTTTGGCACTAGTGGGATTCGTGGAAGCATAGCTGAGAAGGTAACAATCGACTTGGCCTTAGACCTAGGACGTGGGCTGGGCACATATCTCAAGGGCAAGGGATGTGTCGGAGTGTCTACCGATGCACGTACCTCACGTGAGATGCTTAGAGGCGCATTTGTTTCAGGTGCTCTATCAACCGGAGTAAATGTTATCGATCTTGGAATTGCTCCCATGCCTACAACAGCCTTTCATAGCTCCTTGGATGGGGTATCGGTTTCTGTCATCATCACTGCCAGCCACAATCCTCCGGTTGATAACGGCTTCAAATTCTTCAACGGAGGCCGTGAATTCATCAGAACCGAAGAAGTATTCTTGGAAGAGCGAGCAGAAGACAAGAAATTCCTAGTCGCCGATTGGGATAAGGTTGGGACCCTTTCTCACTATGATGTTCGAGCTGATTTTCTAGGCCATGTGAAGGAATTCGTGCTTCAGAGAGGAGATATGAGCAAGGGTACGCGGGTTCTGGTGGATGCTGCAAATGGAGCTGCAACCAACTATACACCTCATCTCTTGAGAGATCTCGGATTCTTTGTTACGACGATAAACTCTCATCAAGATGGACACTTCCCAGGACGACCTGCTGAGCCATCGCCGAAGAACCTACAGGACACTATGAAAATCGCCCGAAACTCGGACTTTGCTGTGACACTCTGCCATGATGGTGATGGAGACCGATTGGCAGTGATTGATGAAGAGGGTCGTTTCATCGATCAGAATCGTGTCATCGCGCTCTTTGCCAGAGATGAAGTGAAGCGGCACGGTGGAGGAACAGTGGTGGTTTCAATCGATACGTCAAGTGTTATTGATGAACTGGTCAAAGCTGAAGGCGGTGAAGTTGTACGTGCTCCGTTGGGTTCACTTCAGGAGCTACTTGCAGTGCGTCCAACTGGAGAAATTGTGTTTGCATCAGAACCTTGGAAACCCATCTTCACTGATCTTGGAGGTTGGATGGACGGGATCGCGGGTGCTGCAAGATTGTCTCAAATGGTCGATGAGATTGGAAATGGAAGCTGCATTGAACTAATGGAGACGATTCCTGAGTATCCAATGCTACGTGATAATATTCTGTGCCCTGATGAAGTCAAACCCAAGTTCCTTCCAATAGTCAAGGAATTACTGCTTCAGGAAATTACAGGAGTCGAAAAAGTTCTGGAGGAAGATGGTGTCCGTATTGAGCGAAACGATGGATCCTATCTTCTTGTTAGAGTTTCAGGGACGGAACCTAAGGCCAGGGTCTATATCGGTGCTAAAACACAGGGAACCCTCGACACTCTTGAGAAGATTGGTAGAGAGGCAATGAACAAGGCCATTGAGCAAGCCCGTAAGCAGAGTTAGAGTTAAATCGATACTTGGAGCAAAGTGAAACGGAAGTCTTGCCGGGGTCTCCTAGTGGCTATGGAGGCGGTCTCGAATCCGTTTCTACGGCGTGGAAACCGCTGTCTGCGGACGCGTGAGTTCAAATCTCATCCCCGGCGCCACATCAACTTCTAACCTTCTCTAGAAACTAAGCTAATTGCACCCTTGGGACAAGTGGAAACACAAAGTCCACAACCAAAGCATATTGAGTCATCGTAACCTAAATGATTATCAACCATCTCCCTTGTGCCAAACGCGCACCTTTCCACACACTTACCACATTGAATACACAGTTGGTCTTCATTCACTGCAATATACTTTGAAGTTAGCATCAAAGGATGCGTTCCATTTCTAATCAAGCTTCCAAGAGTATGACAGCAACACGGACAGCAGCTGCAAATTAACCCGGGTTTCTCATCATCTTTCATTGTGTAAGAGATGTGTACAAGTCCTGCTTCGTGGCTCTTATGAAACAACTCAAGCGCTTCTTCAACACTGATTTCGTGCACTATTGTAGGTTCATTCTCTAGAAAATCATCAGCCCAAGAGTCCAAACTAATACAGCCAATTCTAGGGGCATCACAGTTACTATACTCTCTTTTACATCCACATAACCCTGATGCTATTTTCTCAGCGCTTTTCAAAATCTCTTCCATTTCAACAAAGCTATAGACCCGATTTTCACCTTCAAATGTCCTGTTAACTGGAATGACAATGACTTCTTTGAATGACTCAGTGATTTCTTGAACTCTTTCTTCGGAAAAGAACCCCATGCCATTGTATTTGGAAGGTTTCACGCTCAGGACCTATACACATGGTGTATTTAACTCTGCAGAACTTTGGCATTGGCTTAGCTCTCATCCCCGGCGCCGTCTTCATTTCCATCCATAATACTCAATACTCCGAAGTGATACAACTTTCAAACCTGGAGAGTCTTAAGAAATGTCAATGGAGCAGATTAAGAGTTGGCTGAACTCGCTTGGAGTGTCTTTTGAGATTGAGGAAGAAAAGAACACATTCAAGGTGTTGTGGGATGTCGAAGGCGTTAATTTCGAAATCAGAATAACAGTACGTGCTGACAGATGGATTCTCGTGTCAGTGCTGCTGCTTAGGCCAAATGAGATTCCAGCAGAAAGCAAGGAAGATCTCTATGGCTTCTTGCTCCATGAGAATTGGCAGCTTGATGATGTGACCTACTCCATGGACGAAAAAGGCAATCTGTACTCGGAGAATGACATTCCAGAGTTGACGAATCTTGAAAACTTCAAGAGCGAGCTTGATGCAGTCGTTTTTGGTCTTGAGCGTTTCTTCACAAACGTTTCAAGTCGATTTGGCATAGAGCCCAAGGGATCGTGAAAGAACAAGGCATGAGAATGTAATGGTGCCGGCGGCAGGATCGGTCCTAATTCCAATTACATTGTGGAAATCCGAAGAAACACCTTTCCCTCATCGACAGATTCTGCTACAGCTGGTTTAACTCCTTCATTCATGATACTTGATTCAAGGAAACCTGCAAGTTGCTCACCTGCTTCAACAATAGTATCAACATTCATTGATACGAGAAGAGTTTCCAGGGATTTCTGGCTCCCCGAGGGCAGTCCGTCCAATTCATCAAGTGTCTTCCCGAATCGTTTGGGATTCGACTGGTCGCCATGAATGCTTCTCAGGAGCCAGATTGCAAACTCCGCAAATTCAACAGCACTATATCTAATTGAAATGAGATCCTGTGCTTCAGCAGCAGAACGTATCTTATTCAAACAATCAGCCACCCCAGACCATTCGTCCTTTACTGTGTCAACTGAATTAGTCCTTGACAACTTTTGATCATTGAACCATTCTCTAACTAGGGTTTCCATTTCAAGAACGAGATTCGTCGCAATGGGAAGTGCCACCTCTGGAGGACTAGTCACAAGCTGAGTATAACGAGATGCGAATTCAGCAGGAGCAATTCTGAATTCGCTCATTTCGGGAAGCTGCTTCCCCCAGTTATGGGTCATTGGTTTCTTGTTGAGTGCAGCCAATATGTCGGAGATGTGGATGGCTATATTCCATATCAGAAATGAAGGAGTGAGAAAGTCCTCATGATTAATGGCATCCTGCAATCTCCATAATTGTCCGTAAAGGTTTGTGAAATTAGTAACAGCTTTCTCCAATATCTTCTGGCTTCCATCTGGGATGTATTTGGATGCCTCTAGAAACTGAAGTTCAACATCCTTTGATTTGGACCAGAGAACAAGATGATTCTCGAAGATTGATGATCCAATGGACCAAGTACCATGAATCCCCTTCGCAACTCCAATTGCTTCATCCCAAGTCATCGAACGTACTGAAACGGGACGTCCATCTAATACGAATGCCCAAGAAACTAAAGTCTTGTCTGAAATAACCAGAATATCAATATCCGAGTAGGTATTTACTGTTCCACGTGCTAGACTTCCGTAAACTAGAATCAAATCAATCCCAGTCGCTTCTTCAACAATGGCTTCAGCAATCGTCTTTGCTTGCTCCAACAAGTTCTGCATAAGGAATGCACCACGCAGGAAGTGATTTGGCATACTACGAAGATCCGGATAAATAGTGTGTAGGGCTAGTTCTCTTTCAGTTCTGAAGAAGCTGCTCTCACAAGCAAACCTAATAGAGGAGTGTTTTGTTCTCTGAAAGAAGAACTATGAGTGGCAATTCTCCATCAAAGAAAGAATTCGAAGCGATGTTTCAGGAGCATGGACTAAATGATTACAAATGGATTGACTCCAAGGACATCGTTGTTGCTCAATGGGTGCGAATGAAGTGTATGTTTGGATGTCCCACTTACGGAAAGTGTGCTTCATGCCCTCCGAATCTGCCATCGGTTTCTGAATGTAGGAAGTTCTTTGATGAGTATAGTGACATAGCCATATTCCACATTCCTGTAGAAGTTGACAAAGCTGATGACCGCCACGAAGTGACGAAGGAAATAAGCATGAAGCTACTCAAACTCGAGAGAGCTGTCTTCCTCTCTGGTTATGTCAAGGCATTCATGCTACCTATCGACAACTGCTCATTTTGTAGCGATTGTGTCACTTCTCGAGAAGACTGCAAGCAACCGAAACTCTCTCGCCCTACACCCGAAGGCATGGCAGTAGACGTCTTCTCAACGGTGAAAAAGGTTGGATTTCCAATCGAGGTCTTAACTGACTACGACCAAGCAATGAATAGATACGCATTCCTACTGGTTAGATGAAGAGATTATTGATACGCCATAAGGAGTGGTGCGGAGGGCGAGATTCGAACTCGCGACTTGGCCAAGAACTGGGAGTCAGTTCATGTACTCCTACGAGACAGGGACCTAAACCCTGCGCCTTTAACCTGGCTTGGCAACCTCCGCGTGGTTGGCAGAAGCAATATGGTCTTGATATAATCGTTATGGCCGCTAGCCGTAGATAAGAAAACTAACCCTTCGATTCCCAAGTGTTGCTACACCTTGGGCATCTGAAATGCCTTCTATAGCCGCCGGTGCCCAACATCTCCTTTCTTACTAGGGCAACATCATTGTATCCACAACGAGGACACGTAACTTCAGGCATTGTTGTTCGCTCCATAGCATCCTGAAGCTTATCCCAATATCTAGTTTGCTGAGGCATCTATCTCTTCAGATGCGTTCTACAAGCTCTAACCTCGGTTCATGTCACAATGTTTTTATGAGACTCATTGAATGTCGGCGCGGTTCGGTGGCCACTGGCCAACGTCCATCTTGAAATTCTCTAGATTCACTAATAGGTGAATCACGAGTGTGATGATCAAATGTCCTCTAGAAGCAGACAAGCAGCAGCAAGAACCAGAGATAAATGGCGAGAGAAGGTCTGGTATCAGGTTTTTGCACCTGACTACTTTGATAGTAAAGAGATTGGAAAGACTCCCGCAGGAAGTCCTGAATCATTGATAGGCCGCACAGTAGAACCAACTCTATACGATTTGACCGGTGACTTTGATCAGATACATGTTAAGATTCGATTCAAAATTCTAGAGGTCACAGGCCAGCAAGCCAACACAGTCTTTAACGGTCATGAGTGGAGTTCTGACTACTTGAGAGGTCTTGTAAGAAGGGGAACATCCCGAATTGATTGGATTGGACCAATCCTTACAAAAGACGACTATCTCATGCGAATCTCTGTGATTGTATTCACCACAACCCGTTCCAAGACAAGCCAGGAACATGCAGTCAGGAAAACGATCGAGAAAATAATCAGAGCTCATGCCAAGAAACACGTCTTCGACGAACTCGTTGAGAAGGTAATCCTTGGGGACCTTGCAAAAGAAGTGCATGAAGAGGTCAAGAAGATAATTCCTGTTCGTGAGTGTGAGATTCGAAAGAGCAAGGTACTCAAAGGGCCAGAGGAAGTCAAGGCGCGAAGAGCCAGACTTCGACGAACCTCTAAGAAGGAATAGACGTACCCTCAGTCCGTCATATTCTCAAGCTCATGCAAAGCCTGCAAGAGCATTACCATCAGGTTAGCAAGCTTTGTAAGTGATTCTACATCGTTTGTAGACTCAATCTGGTCAGTGATCGAGTTGAGTTTTCGAATCAGAGTTTCTCTAAGTTGAGGCAACATGACCTTAACTGCTTGAGCCTCAGCTTCTTTGTCGTCATCCGCGAAGATGATTCTTCTATCACAGGTAGCACAATATACATCCTCCTCGATCTGCATTAGTGGAGATCCACACTGAGGGCAGGACTGGGCAAGCATTGTTGCGCCTCGGCGAAGCAGTTCAGCCATCTTCTTTACCGAGGATTCATTCTTCTTGGCCATATTGAACACTACCATTACGAAGTCAATATTCGTTATAAGATATGATACTACGAGTTTCGAGGGCAATGAGTGACACAAAACCAAGCTGCAAAATACAATGATATGTTACGCCAAAATGTTGATATGGCAAAGCCTAGCAGAGTCGCCTGTTGTTCGCACTCCATTTGTGCGTAGAGACAATTTGAGGTGAGTCCAAATGGACCCCGAGACCCAAAAGAGCATCGACCTTAGCAAACATCTTCTTAAACAGATATCTGAGAATAACTCTGTTCCTCGTAACATAAGACGCGCTGCTAATGAGGCAATAGCCGCGCTTGAAAATGAAGCCGACTCTCCAGCAGCACGGGCACAGAACGCAATAGCAATCTTGGACGAGCCTAATCAAGACCCAAACTGTCCCAACTATGCACGAACCAGGATTTGGCGCGTATTGAGCGTTCTAGAGCCAATAAGAGACGCGTAGTTCCTGAGAGTGGAGTATGATCCAAACCACCAAGGACCACAGAAGATCCATGTTGGCGTCCTATGTACGGGCCAGTGTTCACAGATGATCAAGGCAAGAATCCGAGGCATTTACTCTCAGTCACTAACTCAGATAATGCTGCAGAATCACTTCGAAATGGTACAACCGACACCTGAAGTGGCAAGAAGGTTTGGTCTTCCCTTTAGGAACGAAATTCCTGATGTTGACATATGGGACCGTAGTGATTTGCAGGGTATCGTCGCTATTGCCTATGAATCTGTGTTGACACGATTAACTGATGTATTACGTAAACGACTTGGTTGGGTGATTACACGTACGCCTCGTGTGGCAAAGAGTTCAATCTACAAAGGCTTTGTTCTCGGGAGAGACGAAAAGACGGGACAGACAAAAGTGGATCTGGGCACTATCTCTGGACTTCTACCTGATAGAGGCCTAAAGCGTGGAGATGGCATAATGGTCCAAGTGCGAGCACATGATTATGGTCGAAAAGCTCCTGTCCTATCCTCAAGCATCACCATACCCGGACGCGCAGTTGTCCTTCTTCCCGAACCAGTTGTTCGACTCAGCACGAAGATTAAGGATCCAGACACACGCCAGACACTTTCTGGATTGGGACGGAAGTTGAGAGAGCATTCAGACAACTGGGGAATTCTCTGGCGCACAGCTGCTGAGAATCTTACCGATGAAGAGCTCCGTGACGAGGTAGAAGACCTGCTAGACATGGCACAGCAGATCTACAGGAATTATGACAATTCCAGTTCCACAGGCTTACTCTTCGAAGGAACTAGCAATGCTGACATCGAATTTCCTGCCGAAGTCAAGGACGCTCTTGATAAAACTAGAGCCAAAATAAAACCCACAGTCGAAAAACACCACTTTCACAAAAGCGCAGGATATGCTCCATTAGTGGACCTTGCTGAACTAATCATCGAAGACCGGCCTGATGAGCGGCCTTACATAACTTCTAAGCTGGAAAAGGTAATTGGCTTGGACTTGCCACGAGTGGACGACCCAATCAATATCGAACATGTGAAGCTTGATGGTCGGTCGATTCTACTGACCAAGGGAAGAGTAGTTGAAACAAACACACGTGGTCTTGTAATTAGAAGACAATTCAGACATACTAGCAGGAAATTGAAGCTGATTCAAGACACGCCTGATGAATTTGACGTGCCTCGAGATGAAGGGGACTATGCATTAACAGATGTCATTCCAGGTTCAATGACACTAGTGACCAAATACTATTCACGTGATGATCAGTTCAAGGGCACTTACGTAAACGTGAACACTGGAGTCGAGCTTTATCCAAGTAATGGGGGTGGCCCCAGCCGGATTCGATATGTAGACCTTGAGATCGACGTGATAAAAGCTCCAGCAGAGGCAGAAACCAGAATTATTGACCAACACTTGCTCAAGCGTGCAGTACAACGGGGTTTCATTACGAAAACGATGGCAGACCAAGCCAGAAGTCGAGCTGAAGTCATCTTTGAAGAAATTTCCAAAGGAAACGGAATCTGACCCCGCTACTGAGCTAGACTGCTTGTGCCGTTCTTAGCGAAACGTCAATTGCACTCATTATGTCTTCAATAGTTGCTCCCAAACTGTCAATACTGCGCGTGCATTCGATTTCGAATACAAGTGCATCAACATCGAGATGCGATTCAATTCTGAGGCCAGCAGGGAGTGGCTGATTATCCGGGCAAACCGCATGAAATACATGTTCAGCTTCAGCGCTTGATGACAGCTGTATCCTGATTCTCGCTTTCATTTGCTAGCAACTCTCACCATAGTTTCTGGAGAACCTGCAGAATTTCCTCGTTTTGCTCTGGTGCAACACTGAATCCTATTGATTGTGAGGATGTCGAAATAGGTTCCAGTTTCTCCCCTCTTAGAAACACAATGACCTCTTGTAGACTCTTTGTATTGCTTTTCCAAATCGCACCAAGAGCATCCTTGCAGGTGAGCATTATAACATCAGTTTCCACTTTGCCGGATTCAATCAGGATTCTACCAACATCTGCAAGCGCTTCTTTGCGAATCGACTTGAGGGGAATCTTAGTCAAAGCCCCCAGTACTTCCGGTATGGTTGTCTTGGAAATGGTATTGATGGCTTCTTCCACACCTGAAATCACTTCCCGCGTATAGGTCATATAGGAATCCAAAAGCCCTCGTAAGATTCTTGCCCGATCCCCCATCCAGACCGCAGCGGATGCTCCGGATTCACCAAAACTCCACGCCGCTTCACCCAAAGCTTTGATTCCGGAAAGAAGTCTTGCAGGACTATCTTCACTCTCCTCCATCAGAATAAAATCTAAGCCTAGAGCATAGGGAATAGTTTCTGGTTCAAGCATTGGGAGCAAGTATTTGTTGAGTCTTTGAGCCTCATCGTTGCTGAGTGCACTCAATGGCATTCGGAACTTTGAGAATGGAATATCAGCATCTGTGCAGAGCTTGTCACATGCATCAGTCACACCACTCAGACTCTGAAGGTATGGCCTGATACTGTAGGTCAGCACTTCATTAAGCGGCATAAAATTAACTCCGAAGAGCCTGAACCCTTTGTGTTCCTCAATTAGATTCTTCTTCTTCGCAGATTCAACTAATTCCATTGATGCACCTTTCACTTGGGGATTCGGGTAGCTATCAACAAGCGAACCTGCTGCAGCCAGCTGAAGATACTCTGAATCTGAGATGTCATCACTACTAGACGCAACATATGCGTATGCTGCCGCCGCAACTGTTTCTCTGGTCCCAATGGTCAACGACATCGCATGCTCTGAGTCAGATTCTCCTCCAATGAGTATTGGATAGCTCTTCCCTTTTCTTAGGCGCTTGCCACCCACCACATCAATTCCTACCAATAGCATCGCGGCCTTTTCATACGTTTTTCGAAGTTCATTTACGGAATCTATGTCCAAGACCGGTTCAGAAGTAGTGACATGAAACAGAGAGTTAGAATCCAATCTTGCTTTGCATATTAGGGCGCTGGCTAAGGCCGCACTCGGGGCAGGTGAACTAACAATCAGCAAATGCTTCGTCCCAACTGGAGCGATCTCATCATACCGACTCTTGAGGGACTTGAAACTGGGGACTCTTCTCGTCTTCTTGCTCATCTCATGAGCAATTGACACTCACCGATGATAAAGCTACCTAAGAAGAACTGCAGCTTGCTCAGGGCTGTACTTCCAGTCAGCTGCAAGAACTCTCTTCTTTCTATAGTACTTGGAGAGTCTGTGAATCTTGCTCTCTATCAATTGGAGCCCACGCTTTGATACAAAATCGCGTTTGTTCTCTTCAAGATGCCTTCGAATTCGAAGCGCCTTGGCAATGAGATTTCGCAGGTCTTCCGGAACTTGTCTTTCCAGACCATTCTCACGAATTATACTCATAATTCTCTTTCCTGATATCACACGAGCCAATGGCACACCGTATTGATCACGAAGAATCATGCCGATCATTGACGGGGTATTGCCAGCCTTCGCTAATTCAACTACTTGATTCTCTACCCACTGTGCATCCTTCTCTTTCTCCATCCACTCAGGGATTCTTAGTGTAGAAGGTCGCCTGCTACCAGACTGGCCCTTGCGTCTTGTGTGCATTCTTGCCATCAGGATTTCCTCTAAGGTCTAATAAGCCCCAAGAAACCGGGTCTGCCCCCTGCCCCGTGGTTTCTGATATAAACATTGTCGTGTGTCCTGTTCATCTCTTTCTAGTGGTACCTTCCACGCTCACGAATCTGTTCCATTCTCTGAATGATTGGTTCTGCTTCTGTTCCTATGTGCTTCCTATATCCTTGGAGCGCTGAGTCAAGCATTGCTTCTTGAAGGTCCCAGTGAGTAGTTTCGAACGCTCTCTTCATCAAGTGAAGGTCTACCCCTTTCATCTCCACCGTAGCATTCAACTCAGCTAGTCCAAAATCTATCAGCCACATCTTGGAAGCCCTATCGATCAACACGTTGCTGGTTGTAGGGTCTCCATGCACCATGCCCCTCTCATGAAGGAGTCCTATCAGCCTCCCAAATTCATTGCATAGAGATTTCAGTTTCTTAGACGATACATCATTGACTAACTGCCGCAGCTGATGCCCATCTATGTAGTCCATCACGATTATGTGCTTTGTCTTGTCAACCCAATGCACTGCAGGTGTTGGAACATTCAATCCGCGTGCGATTGTCAGCATCTTACACTCCCTATTAGTTCGAGAAGCTCGAAGATGAGCGTCGATTGCCTTCAGGAGATACGGCTTCTCTGGCCGTTGCTTCAGAAGAAGTAACCTTCCCCATCTCTCTATCAGATATATTGTGGATTCAGCCCCCAGAGTCCAAGGTCTGTCCACTATGGCTGCCTCCAAACTATGTCTTGGTCATCCGTACGCCATTTGGGTAAGACTTGGGATTCAGCTATTTCTAGATTATCTCCCACCTCATGCTGAAGAATGCCAGTCCAGGCTATCATCGCACCTTGGTCTCCAGCAAGTGGCGGTGTAACTCTATGAAACAAGGCCTCATGACGGTCAGCTACTCCCTCAAGTATCTCTGTGAGTCGATTATTTCTCGCCACTCCACCTGTTAGAAGAAGCTCCTTCTTCTTAGTGTGGGCTATTGCGCGCTCAGATATCTCTGCTAGCATTCCAAATGCGGTTTCTTGCACGCTAAAGCACACGTCACTAAGAGGGATACCTTCTGAATGAAGCCTGCTAGCTGCAGTCAGCATTCCAGAGTAGCTCAAATCCATTCCTTTCACAGAATAGGGTAGGTCGTGATATGTTCTGCCTTTCTTCGCTTCCTTCTCAACCCTTGGACCCGCTGGAAATTGCATTCCTACAGCACGTCCAAATGTATCAAGCATATTCCCTACTGCTATGTCGAGCGTTTCTCCAAAAGTTCGGAATCGGTTGCCGGCATAAGCTATAACCTGAGTGTTTCCCCCTGACACATAGACTGTGACAGGATCTGTGAAAGCAGATTCCAAACAGCCTATCTCGATATGCGCCACACAGTGATTTACTCCAACAAGAGGAACCGAGAGCTTCAAAGCCAAAGTCCGTGCCATTGTTGCAGTGGTTCTAAGACATGGACCCAATCCCGGGCCCCTTGAGAATGCAACAAGGTCAATCTCTTTGGAAGCAACTCCTGCCCTTTCGATGGCCTCACCAATTATTCTGGGCCCAACATCAGAGTGATGGCGACTTGCTTCCCGAGGATGGATTCCTCCCTCTTCCGGAGAAAGCATATCCCAGAT
>JBHLND010000199.1:0-5479 GCA_048937485.1 Promethearchaeota archaeon | reverse complement strand
TCTCAAATACGACTTCTTCTCCAAAGGAATCGATAGCATCCAATTGGCAAACACCAATTACCTCAGATTCTACATTCTCTTGAATCTTATCAGGAGACCACTCACGCTCAATCAAACGACCTTTCAGAGTATCAGGATGTGTTCTAAGAATTATGACTGTTTCAACTGCTGAGAAAGGTACTAAATCTATGTAATGACCCTCAATGATAATCTGTCCTTTTTCATATTCAATTAATTCCTCAACGGCTGAAACTAGGCAATCCTCATCTATGACACCAGTGTCCCTGGCTTTGTCCATAGCAGAGAGGCAGTCATTTTCATCTGCAAGATCGCCTAGATTAAACACCTTGATGCCTAATCGAGAACCCAGAACCTGAGCTACCTTGGTCTTTCCAGTTCCGGGTGTACCTCCAATAAGAAGAACAGACATGGAAAATGCTCCGAACCATGCTATTAAAGGAATTATCCATATGGATAGAGTGATAAAAGAATCACTAACGGAGAAACATAATTTAGGTGCAAGTCACCACATCTTATAAGCATCGAAACTAAGGAATGCTTTGGAGAACATTGGGGCCGAAATAGATGAGCACAGATTCAATGCGGAAATTCACAAGCGCACAAGCTGCATTACTGCTAGGTCTTCTATTGGCTAGTGCGGCACTTCTGTGGTGGATTAACACAGTCCTAGCTATGATTCTCGTGTTCGTATCGTTGTTTGTCGTGACCCTTACTTTCTGCACAATTCCACTCGATGCTCCTACACGACCAGCTATACGGGGCGTGTCACGAACCAGCTCCTGGCGCTTTATTCCATTGGAAAGCATTGGGGAAGATGAGGAAGATCTGTTTGAACTCTTTGAGGATTATGAAGAGGAGGAAGACGATACCTTCACGATTCCTGTTGAGGGAATGAAGGGATTATCTGAGAGTCTGCCCCATGAGTTGCCTGTTGAGATTGTCGTGGGCATTGATGAGGTATGCGGTCAGAGTCTCAGAAGCCATGGTATTGCAGACCTACATGAATTGGCGGAGGCTAATGTAGATGAGATTGCAATGGCTTGTGGCGTTACAAAGAAAGATGCAGGACGCTGGATTTTCGAGGCTGTTGGCTTAGTGAAGGGCGCCGGCATTACAAGTAGCCTGGAATTGGCAATGTGTAAACCAGGAGAACTCCTTGTAAGAATCAATGAAGCAATTGAAGCTGGACGAATCGAAACCGCTGACGGCATGGAGTACTCAGAGAAGACTCTTAGGTACTGGATAAGAGCGGCAAAAAGGGCGGTCATGCTTACATCTGATGATCTCAGAAGATGGCGTGATGGAAAATAGCTGGTCATTGATTTCTTTTTGCCTGCGCAATTGATAAAAGAAGAACGAATCCCTCACACGACAATTGCAAAGCCTGAGTGAAAGCGTCATGAATACGTCTCATGTAATTCGGTACTTCAAAAGAGAAGATATCGAAACAGTCATGGGACTAAATAAGACCTGCCTTCCTGAGAATTATCCAGAATCCTTCTTTGTCGGTTTGTTCCAACATGCGCCAAGTGCCTTCTTGGTGGCAGAATTGAATGGCCACGTCATTGGATACATTATGTGCAGAATTGAACGCGGTATTTCGAGTTATCGTACAGCTCTACCCGTAAAGAAAGGGCATATTGTTTCGGTTGCAGTAGCAAGAAAGCATCGACGAGGGGGCATTGGAACAGAGCTCATCGTGAGTGCTATGAAAGGAATGGCTGAATATGGTGCCAAAGAATTCTTCTTGGAAGTTAGGAAGAGCAATGAGGCTGCCATCAAGGCCTATGAGAATCTTGGATTTGATGTGCGACGTGTTCTGAAGGGATACTATAGGGATGGAGAAGACGCTTACCTAATGGTGAAGGAGCACAATCCCGACGGCGGAGATGAGCCCGTCGATGAGTAATAGGATACGTGTGCCTCTGGTGCCTGAGTGCTCCTCTTGCATCATCGATGCATTAGGAACAGCGATTCCTCTTCTAACAGATGACAAGAAACAGCAGTACACGTACTTCCAGATAGCATATGAGAGAATCGGTGAAGGCTTCAAGAAGCAAGAGCCTCCCTTGGAGCTGTCTATTCTGCTTCATCAGAAGCTGTACACGATGGCAGGAAAGATGAACCCATATGCATCTCTCAAGAAACAGAGCATTGAGGCTGCAAAGAAATCGCTCCCTCCAATTGAGAAAAAGGTGAATCAGTACAAAGGGTACCAGAAACTAAGGGCCGCATTGGCTGCTTCAATTACAGGGAACGTCATCGACTTCAATGTCACAGGGCATGACGCACAGCTTGGGAGCTTGGAGTCTGTGTTCACCGGAATAATGGAAGCTGGATTCACACACGACGATTCAAAACTGCTTTGGAACACACTTTCTTCACAAAAGGGAGAGATGGTGTTTCTAGCTGACAATGCTGGAGAAACCTACTTCGATATTCCGCTCCTACGTTTGGTCAAGGATCTTGGGTGGCATATTACCTATATCGTCAAGGGGAAGGCAATGATTAATGACGCCACGAGAGAAGACATTCGGGGCAGTGAGATTGAGGAATTGGCAACAGTAGAAGACACTGGAGCTTGGGCGCATGGAGTCCCCAAGAGGTGGGTGAGCGAGGAGTTTCTGGGCGCAGTTCGAAATAGTCAATTAGTGATTTCAAAAGGGCAGGCAAACATCGAGAGCTTTCCAGAGATTCAGGAAGAAACCGGAGTGGAAACCTATTATGTGACACGAGGAAAGTGTCCGCACATCTCCAGTTCCATTGGAGCAAAGAAAGGGGACAATATAGTGTTGCGGCAGCCTGCTGCTCTAGCTTCAAAGACTGCCGGAAGCTAACGTTTAAAAGCTGAACGCCGAGCGAAGTCCATGTACAGTTTTATCTGTCAATGAAATCTCACGTTGATTTAGGTGGAGGTACAATAGTTGAGTCAACAAGTTCCAGTTATTGTGCTTAGAGAAGGCACAGAAAGAACACGCGGTCGTGATGCTCAGAGAAATAATATCATGGCTGCTATTGTCATCGCTGAGGCTGTGAAATCCGCCCTTGGACCAAAGGGAATGGACAAAATGCTAGTTGATAGCTTCGGTGACATTACAGTTTCAAACGATGGTGCAACGATCCTGAAAGAGATGGATGTTGCTCATCCCGCAGCAAAGATGGTGATTGAGGTTGCCAAGACTGTGGACTCCGAGGTCGGAGATGGCACCACGACTTCAGCTATACTCACTGGTGAGTTGCTGAAGGCTGCAGAGAAACTTCTGGATCAGAAGATTCATCCCACAACAATCATCAGTGGATACCGAAAGGCTGCAGATTTGGCCCTTGGCATCATTGATGAAGTTGCAGAAGCGGTTAACCCGGAGTCATCTGATTACAGGAAGATTCTGGTCGATGCTGCGAAAGTATCGATGTCAAGCAAATTCGTATCAGGTTCACGCGATCAGCTGGCCAACGTTGTGGTAGATGCAGTCCTGGCTGTTCACAAGTCCTTGGAGCCCGGCGAGGAACTAGATGTCAAGGACATTACTCGTCAGAAGCAGGAAGGACTTCCTGTTACGTCAACAGAGCTTGTAAAGGGTCTTGTACTTGACAAGGAAGTGGTTCATCCGGGAATGCCCAAGAAGGTTGAGGGAGCAAAGATCGCAGTGCTTGAGTGCGCCCTTGAGGTGACCAAGACTGAGTTTGATGCAAAGATATCAATTAGCGATCCGACATCCATGCAGAGTTTCCTTGATGAAGAGGAACGCATGCTCAAGAGTATGGTCGACAAGATCGTTGAGGCAGGAGCAAACGTTGTGATTGCCCAGAAGGGCATTGATGATGTTGTTCAGCACTACCTTGCCAAAAACGGAATCCTTGCCGTACGAAGAATCAAGAAGTCTGACATCGAACGCCTACACAAGGCAACTGGTGCAACCATTGTTTCCAAGATTCAAAACCTCGATAAGAGTGACCTTGGAAAGGCTAAGCTCGTTGAGCAACGACTGGTTGGTGAAGACAAGATGCTCTTCATTGAAGGAATGCCCAAGTCCTCAACTGTAACACTGCTTGTTAGAGGTGGCACTAACCATATTGTTGATGAGGTTGACCGTGCGCTGAACGATGCACTCTATGTCACACGTGACATTGTTATTCATCCAAAGATCACCTATGGTGGAGGTTCACTTGCAGCGGAAATGACCAAACGCTTGAGGGACTATGCGGACACTCTTAAGGGACGGGAGCAGTATGCTGTGAATTCCTTTGCTGACGCGCTTGAATCACTCCCCACAACTCTTGCCGAGAACGCAGGTTTTGACCCAATTGACATGATTGTAAGTCTAAGATCTGCACATGCCGAGGGCAAGCTCACCTACGGTATAGACATTGACAAGGGCAAAGTAGGGGACATGAAGAAGGCTCGGATTGTCGAGTCCGCGCTGGTGAATAGACAGATTGTCATGTCAGCAGCTGAAGCTGCCCAGATGATCATGAAAATCGATGACGTCATCAGCACCAAGGGTGCCGGAATGGGCGGAGATGGTCCTGGCGGCCCTGGCGGTATGGACGACAACGACGAGTAGAAAGAGTCAAAGGCAATTCGTAATCTGGTGTGACCCATGTCAGATGGCTCTGAACCCAATGAAAACGGCGACGATGAGGCTCCAACCGCTGAGGAGATGGCTGCGGTTATTGCAAATATCCCCGGTGTAGGGCCCAAGACAGCTGAGAAGCTGGTCGAAGCGGGCTTTGATGAGTTGGAAAAAATAGCTAAGGGTGATGCAGAGGAAATTGCCGCAGCGGTTGCAGGAATAAGCCCCAAGAAGGCCGAAGAGGTTATTGGAGAAGCAGTAAAGCTGCTGGAAGCCATAGCCTCAGGAGCCGTCGATATCACAGGCAAGACCAAGAAGTCCAAACGCAAGAAGGCTCCTGAACCGGAACCAGATCGCCACCAGTTGCCTCCTGCCAAGGCAGCTGTTCAGGCGGAGTCACGAACCTCTCTCGAGACCGGTCTGGAAAGGGAGAAGAAGAAACTTGGAATTCCAATAGGTCCGAAATGGCTAAGCAGGTTTGAGCGCGCCCGAATTGTTGGTGCTCGTGCCCTTCAAATCTCAATGGGGGCCCCCGTCTTGGTTGATATGGGAAAAGCCCCAGGTGAGCTCTTTGCTCTTGCAGAATCCGAACTTAGCTCAGGAGTTCTCCCAATGACGGTCCGTAGGACCCGACCAACAGGAGACTTTGCAGACATCCCGCTATCACTCTTGCTCAAGAATACGAGGTTGGACTAAAGTCCGACCTCTCTCAACTCTTTTTCATTAGCTATTGTGCAAAATTACAACGCTTTAAAAGCGATAACGAAGCTTAAACTAAGTCCCAACCCTTTCAGGACGGTGAGAAAGAGTGCAAGAGATGCTCGTAAGTCCAGATTTGGTCATTCGTTCACTCATTGGTTTTGCTGTTGGAGCTCTTATTGGAC
>JBHLND010000198.1:0-5481 GCA_048937485.1 Promethearchaeota archaeon | reverse complement strand
TTCATCTCTGGGATGTATCGGAAACTAATGAGAGGAATTCCGCAGAGCAGATGGGATTGTGGGAATTGTAGGGGGAAAGGTTGCGACAAATGCAATCAGACTGGAAGAATGTATCCGAATTCAGTATCAGAGTACATAGGCGAGCCAATGAAGGAAGCTTTTCAGGGAACGAGATTTAAGCTTCACGCAGCAGGGCGAGAGGATATTGATGTGCTCATGTTGGGTTCTGGACGACCGTTTGTGGTGGAGATTTCAGAACCTAGAGTACGAACCCCGAATATGCTGAAGCTCACCAAAACGATAAACAAAGGAGCTCGCAAGAAGGTAGAGGTGCTCAATCTTGAGATTTCCACTCGTGCTCAGGCACAGAGCCTCAAGGAGAACGCATCTTCCAACATTAAAGAGTACGAGGCCTTGATTCGAACTGACGGTATATTACATGAAAAGGCACTTAGAGAGGCTGCAACTGGGCTGAGTGGTTCGACTATCCAGCAACGAACACCGAAACGAGTTTCTCATCGAAGAAGCGATTTGGTGAGAGAGAAACACATTTTCGAGGTCAGACTGAAATTGCGCAAGGATGGCCTGGTAGAAGGCTTCTTCAAGGTTCAGGGAGGCACTTATATCAAAGAACTAATCTCAGGGGACGAAGGTCGTACTATTCCATCTGTTTCCGACAAGTTAGGGATTCCCTGTGAGTGCACCGAGCTCAATGTAACCGCCATCTACAGCGACAACACACCATAATCCTTAAGTGGTGACCCTAGAGGTGATGCTGGACCTCAAGTGCCCAGCCGGAGTGTTGTAGGCCGAGGTACAGTCCTAGAACAAGTTGATGCCCCATGGTAAAGAAGAGTCATGGGTATCGTGCCCGAACCCGTAGTCTAATGAGCAAGAGAGTGAGAACAAGAGGGATAGCCTCCCTTAATCGAGTTCTTGTTGACTACGAAGTAGGTCAGAGGGTGGACATAGTCATAAACCCAAGCGTACACAAGGGAATGCCACACCGGAGATACCATGGAAGGACCGGCGTTGTAGCTGGAGTAAGAGGGCGTGGGATTGTTGTTGACGTCAAACTTGGCAATGCTACCAAGACCCTAATCGTACGACCCGACCATCTCCAACCAAGCAGAGGCTGATGGAGAAGATGCCGAAGGAAATAATCAATGAAGAAGAAGTTCCAATTCCAAGAGTAAAGAAGCTGCTATCTCAGAGAGCAAAAGAAGGGGAACTATCCTTCCAGCAGACCATTACATTGGAGCATGCTTCTGCATTCTCTAGAATGGCACCAGCACAAGCAGACAAACTCGTAGATAGACTCATCAAGGGCTACAATGTTTCAAGGTCCCAAGCGGTTCAGGTAGCCAACATAGCTCCAACCACTCTTGAAGAAATGAGGTCTATTCTTGATGCTCGATCGACGGATTTAACTGACGAGCAAGTTCTGGAAATTGTTGATATCGTGACGAAACTTGTTTCTTGAAACTTGCCATTCCCCGCGCACTACGATTACTTTTTATCCCTACCCTGCAATCACATCATTAATGCGGCCTAATACAGGAAGGAGTGAAAGAAAATGGAAGGACCCCAAGACAGAATGTTCGAGACGCATGCATATGTCCTGGCAGTCATTCCACCGAAGGTTTACCTACGCGATTCACGGCCTAGGGGAGAAACCATTGTCCAAGGAATAGGGGAAAGCTTCTTCACACTCTTGGAGATGGCGCCGCAGAGGGGCGTGACGCTGCATCCGCAGGAAAGAGTGTCTATTGAGAAAAATTCCAGAAGCAAAATCGACCATGTTAAGCGGCGCATTTTCCATGAGGATTTGGCACTGGAGAGTGCCGCAGAATTGCCATTTGTAGTCGAAATCATTGTGACAAAGCACGAGCACAAGTTTGTGCAGTTCTTCAATGAAGCCGCACCAATAACAACACGACAACACTCACTGCAGTTGTTGCCTGGAATTGGCAAGACGCTGATGTGGGCACTCTTGAAAGAGAGGAAGAAAGAGCCTTTCAAGAGCTTTGATGATATTGCGGCCAGAACAAAACTGCAAAACCCAAAGAAAGTTATTACAAACCGCATTATTGACGAACTTAGAGAGGAGGTCAAGCGCTGGTTATTCGTAAGACCGCCTCGTAGAGATGAAGACAGAGAAAGGCCTAGGTGAGCCCCCTGTCCGAGGATAGCACGAAACTTCTACTTCAGAAGTATTGCATCAGACCCTCTAGGAAAAAAGGACAAAGCTTTCTGATTGATCAGCAGATAGCTAGAAAGATTGTCGCTGCTGCAAACTTGACACCAGAGGAAAGTGTTCTTGAGATTGGCGGAGGTCTGGGAATCCTGACTAGATTCCTGGTTGAGCAGGCTCACCATGTCTACGTCATTGAAATTGAACCCGCACTTGTCAAAGCTCTTAATGACATCCTTGATGGGGTTGAGAACGTGACTGTCATCCAAGGAGATGCACTCAAGCATGAGTTGCCTTCTGTGAACAAGGTCGTCTCGAACCTGCCTTATAGCATTTCATCTCCCCTAACCTTCAGAGTGTTGAATGATATCAGACCCTCGCTCTCAGTACTCATGTATCAAGAAGAGCTTGTAAATCGAATGCTTGCAAGGCCGGGCACATCAGAGTACTCACGATTCTCTGTTGGAGTCCAATACTTGGCTGAAATAGAGGAGGTACTGAAGGTTTCAGCGCAGAGGTTTTACCCCGTGCCTGCAGTTGATTCCTCAGTAGTGAGAATGATTTCCCGCACTCGCGGGTCATTCGCCCAGGACCAAAGGGTATTCTTCTGGATGACGCATGGCATCTATTCTTACCCGAACAAGCATCTACGCAAAGCTCTTGGAATTTGGTGCCAGAATCTAGGAGTTTCCAAGAAACTTGCTGATGAAATAGTCAGCAGGACAGGAGGTGTTCTTCGGGGGAGTGAGCGACTGAGATATCTCGAGCAAGATAAACTCATTCTTTTAGCAGATACATTATTGGAATTCATTGAGGAAGGTGTTCTTCCCGAGCCGGAAGGGAGTCACGGTGCAATTGGGTGATGTCGATTTCGTGGTGGATTCTGAGGTCTATCCGCCGTCAGATGATACCTATCTCCTTCTGGATGCCATCGAGGTCAATGAGGACGACATATTCATGGAAGTTGGGTGTGGTTCCGGAATAATCACCCTTGCTGCGGCTCAAGCATGTCAACAGGTCTTTGCTACAGATGTTTCACTAAATGCTGTGCGAAATACGATACAGAATCTAAGACGGAACTCCCTAGGCAGCAGATGCTCTGTGGTCCAGACCGACATCCTCAGTTCTTTTAGACCTAGAGCTCATTTCTCAGTGATTGTGTTTAACCCACCATACTTGCCTCAAGATGACATATCAACTGGTATGGATCATGCTTTTGTTGGAGGCCCCTCAGGAATTGAAACCACAGAGAGATTCATTCGGGAAGGAATCAATCACCTTCATGAAAATGGGAAACTATACGTGATTGCCTCTTCCCTGTCAGACATGAATCGAATCAAGAGCACAATGAAGACATGCTCACTGATTACTAGAGTCGTCGCATCTTCTAGCTTCTTCTTTGAAACCCTAAGTGTGCTTGAGGGGACGCACGTAAAAGACCGGACGGAAACCGTTTTATGATAGCCTAGCCCTCAGCCGCCAAGACCATACCAACAGTTGTTGGAGGAAATATCAGGTGTCCGGTGAAAAGGCCAAGAAGAAGGCAACCAAAAAGCCTGCCAAGAAGACGACTAAGAAGTCTACAAAAGATTCTACCAAGAAAACCTCTGCCAAGAAAGCAACCAAATCGAAGGTTGAAGCTGTTGTCAAGGAGGGCAGTCTAGTCTATGTGGACTATGTTGGAAAGACGAGAGCTGACGGGAAGGTCTTTGATTTAACCCTTGAGGACGTTGCCAAGAAAGAAGGCTTGTTTAGAGAAGATGATCGCTACGAACCTATTCTTGTTGCTGTGGGATCCAATTGGCTGCTTGAGGCTATTGAGGAAGAACTTGTTGGTATGAAGGTTGAAGAAACAAAGACAATTGATGTGCCTCCAGAGCGTGGCGCTGGCAAGCGAGACCCTTCACTCGTCAAGATGATTGCAAAAGCAAAGTTGGAGAAACAGGGTGTTCGAATTGCAATTGGTGAGAAAATAACCTTTGGACGAGAGCAGGGAGTGATTACTCAAGTCCTCGGACGAACAGCCAGGGTCGACTTCAATCCTCCAATGGCTGGAAAGACCTTGAGATTTGATGTGACAGTCAAAGGAATTGTAAGTGAGCCCGACGAGAAGGTATTTGCAGTTCTGAGGCGAAGAATACCTGCTATTCCTAAGGAAAAGTACGGAGTTAGCATAAAGGGAAAGACAGTAACAGTGGACTTTCCAATGGAGTCAAGATACATTGAGGGTATTCAATATGCTGAGATAGGCGTCGCAATGGATACTCTGAAAGTAATTCCCGACTCCGAGAAGGTAAAGATTGTTGTCACGTACGAACGTCCGGAGAAGCCCGCAGAGACCTAGTAGGCCCACAAAATGAATTGAACACCACAAAGAAAGGTTTTAATACGAACTTCTGGGAGGTCCGTCTGTCACTAGTTCTTCTTCCTACAATTCACTGATAGGGAGTTATTCAAACATGGAACATGGTATGCAGCCTCCGGCTGAGATGAAGACGGGAACAACGACTGTCGCTTTGACTGCAAAAGATTGTGTTGTCTTAGCAAGCGATCAGAGAGCCACCATGGGCTATCTCATAGCCAGCAAGACAGCAAAGAAAATCTACAAGATTACTGACCGCATTGGAGCAACCATCGCTGGTTCTGTGGCAGATGCGCAAGCCATCATGGACCTGCTGAAGGCAGAGTCCAAGCTTTTTGAGATACAGCGAGGCCGCCCCATGAGCGTAAAAGCTCTAACACGTCTTCTGAGTAACATCATGTTTCAGGGAAGAGGACTCTATATGCTAGGGTGTCTTGTGGGCGGATACGACGAAGAGGGCCCACAGGTCTTCTACACTGACTTCATTGGCTCAGTTCTTTCGGACAAATATACCGCGTCCGGTTCAGGCTCACCAGTTGCACTTGGTGTCCTAGAATCTGAGTACAAGGATGACCTAACAAAGGCTAAGGCCATTGAGCTAGGCGTTCGAGCAATCGCCGCAGCAATCGAACGAGATGCTGCATCAGGAAACTCAATCCTTGTCAGCGTAATTGACAAGGATGGGTACCAAGAAGTATCCCAGGACAAAATTCTGAAGATATGGAAGAAATAGTGACGGAGTCTGTTCTACCTGCAAGCTCGGGTTGGATGTTAGACACTAATCCTCCGTCAAACTCGGACTTGTTCTTAGTCCGTTTGGGGGATTAAATGTGCAGTATAGAGAAGTGATTTTAGATGGCTTCTAGCAATGAAGATGAATCTGTTGATATCCGAGAGGCAGTCCTAAAAGCGATGCCTCGTTCTG
>JBHLND010000197.1:5264-5525 GCA_048937485.1 Promethearchaeota archaeon | reverse complement strand
CCCAGTTTCATGGTTCAAACCTTCCTTCAGAATTTGCCACGTCGAGAAGTCATAGACCTGATGAATGCCAACAATGAATCCAGAAAATACTACTTCCGGATTAACCAGCTTATTGCTGATGCTGACGAAGTATCTGAAGGTCTAATGAACGAAGGCGTTTCGATTGAGGCTGATACATCAATCCCTCTTTTGTACAAAGCAGGCGAAGGAATTGACAACCTCATTTCTTCAAAATACTTCAAGAGTGGAGAGATTCTAGTA
>JBHLND010000197.1:0-5254 GCA_048937485.1 Promethearchaeota archaeon | reverse complement strand
TCGAGCGTCTTGGCAGCTCGTGCCCTTGACCCTAAACCTGGGATGAAAGTATGGGATGCCTGTGCTGCTCCAGGGATGAAAACCCATGTTCTCTGGGAAATGATGCAACAAAAGGGGGCCCTCATTGCAACTGATGTGCATCCGAAACGGCTCAGATCTGCAGAAATACGTGGAAACAGAATAGGTCTTGAGGATGTTCAATTCATGGTAGCTGATGCAATAACTGCGCCAATCGACGATGCAGACAGAATCCTAATTGACGCTCCTTGTTCTTCGACTGGAATTCTCCGCAGCCATCCATCGTACAAGTGGAGATTGAATCGGAGTACACTACTTTCAATCATGGCAATTCAGAACAAGATGCTCGAGGGGATTCTAGGGAAGTACCAGGATAGAGGTGGGACCGAAATAGTGTACGCAACCTGTTCGCTTCTACCACACGAAGGCGAATCCCAAATTGACTCCATCCTCTCCAAATTCAATGTGGAATTACTAGAAATCCCATTTGCAGGATCCCGCGGTTATCCGCAGTTTAGGTGTTCCAAGAAGGCGTTGCGGCTCTTTCCCAGTCAGCACGACTCAAGTGGTTTCTTTATTTCACGCTTTCGTGTCACTGGCTGATTCTTCTGTGAACAGATTCCATGACACGACGAGCGAATTCCCTATCATCCTTGAAGCTCCATGGTATCCCAAGAAAGAGTGTTCTGGCTTCTTCAATAGCGTTCAGGTCTCTACTAACCAAACCCCGAAAGACGAGTCGAGTCCACTTGAAGCAAATGTGTTCGTTGAACCTTTCCCTTTCACCGGATTCTTCAAGGAATTTTGTAAGATACACAAGTCCTTCGGTTGGTTTGCCAAGCATTAACTCAGAGAGAGCCGCTAGACAGGAGAATGTGATCGCGTTATTGATGATTCCGGATTTGATGTATGTTTCAGCACCTTCTTTGTATTCTTCTGATTTCTTTTCGTATAAGGACCGACCATGGCTGATGACAATTTTGCTCTTGTCCTCCTCTTCCGCAATTTCCTCAGCTTTCTTGAGTTGAACGCCACCGAGAATGCTCGCCTTGAGCTCTGCCTGAACATCAGATACTGGTGAACCAATGGCAAGCTCTTTTCCTTTCTCAACAAGACTCATGCCGCTTCCTAGGAGTATATCCCTCACTTTGGAGTTTGCTAAGGATGGGTCGTTTAGTGCCGCACCGTTCTCGTAGATTGTCCGAGCGTACCGAAAGAGTTCATACGCCTTCTCAACCAAATTCATTTCAACAGCCAAATCAATTCCCTTGACGGCAGCCACAATTGCATTATCATATTCGTGTAAGTTCTCAAAGTGATTAGCTGTGTCCATCAACCAGAGAAATGCTTCGGTGCTGTTCAGTCTTATTGCATCAAGTCCCTTGGAGAGTGAAGTATATGCATCCACGCAAATGACAGACATATCCTCAGCAACGCATTTTGCCTCCACTTCGCTCCTATGCAGTCCCAGATTCCTTAACCTACATGCATGACCTGATGGTGAAATCGAGAGGAACTTGCAGTCTCCATTCGCTGTCAAAATCGGCAGACCCCACATTGATCGTCTTTTGTCCACCAGTTACTCAACTTGATACCCTAAAAAAGTCAATCCTCGCTGTATCGTTATCCTTAACTGTGTTTTACTTGGGCATTCGAGTGAGGTTCTCAAACTGAGTGATGATGACCACGACCTTGCAATGATACGTAGAAAAAAGATGGCAAGGCTAATTCAACGAGAAAAGCAGCTTCAGGCTGAGAAAGAACATGAGGAGAAAGTTGGCGCAGAGCGCTCAAAGCTTCTCAAGCGATTCCTTGAACCCGATGCGCAATCCTATCTCGAACAACTCAAACAAAGAGATTCATCTGTGGGACGCCAAGTTGAAGATGTGGTTCTTTATCTTCTTGTATACAGAGGTGTCCGACAAATAATAAGCCAAATTGACATTAGATACATTGAACGTCAGATTCGGGGCGAGGAAACAAAGATCCGAATACAGCGAGATGGCGAGATTTCTGATTTTAGTCAATATGTGAAGGAAGCAATTGGAAAGAACAACGACAAATAGGGAATCTCATGCAAGTGTCAGATTGCTTTCGAGGTCAAACCACAATGAGGCTTTTTGATTCGCATACTCACATAGACATGAAACATTACCAGAATGATCGTGAGAAGGTCATTCAGAGAGCGAAAGAAGCAGGTCTCATAGGCATGGTGACATCCTCGATAAGTCCGGGATCCTTTCGCAGGACTCTCGGCATTGTGGAAAAGCACCGCGGATATATTCACCATACCGCTGGCTGTCAAGCTTCACTATTGACGCTCAACGAAGCAGAGAAAATAATCAGTCTAATTCGAAAGTACTCCAAAGATATCGTAGCAATCGGAGAGGTAGGACTTGATTATCATTGGGTAAAAGATAATGCAGCGCGGAAGGCGCAGGAACCACTCTTCAAAGTGTTCATCGAGCTTGCAGACGAGCTAAGCTTGCCAATAGTCATACATTCCCGAAAAGCTGAGAGCGAGGCTACTACAATCTTGGAGCAGAGCTTTTCAGGCTCAGTCCTAATGCATTGCTATGATGGGTCTCCTGAAACTACCAAGCGTGTTGCCGATAATGGTTGGTTCATAACACTGCCTGCAAACTTTGGTCGTTATAGGAACAGAGTTTCTGCAGCAAAGACAATGCCCTTGGAGCAGATCCTTCTAGAAACGGATGGTCCCTATCTATCTCCAATTGAAGGACGAAATGAGCCAGCGAATCTGATTTTTGGCTGCAAGGCTCTTGCAGACGCTCTAGGGATTGGAATTGATGAAGTCGCCAAAACCACAACTGCCAATGCACTTGCATTCTATGATGTTTGACGCAACCGATATTGCCAAATGCATTCTAAACAATAATCTGTAGGTTGGATTGAACAAATGTATACCCGCCGAATAATGGACATTGATAGCTCCTCACTGAAGAGTCCCGTTGCCGTGCTCGGACTTCCAGGAATTGCAAACGTAGGGCGGATTGCCATAGAAACACTTGCTGGAGTTCTAGACGCACAGCGAGTCATGGACTTCTTTAGCAATGATTTCCCTCCACAAGTCTTCGTCCAGGATGGACTAACAAGATTCCCAAAGAGCTCTATGTATCTTTACAGAGCTGCTCCAGATGAGCCGCATGATATTATTCTCCTAACTGCAGACTTTCAACCTGCATCTGGGAATGGTGTTTTTGCATACGCCGATTTTGTGGTCAAGGAGTTCACCACGCTAGGTGTTAGAGAAGTGTATGCACTTGCAGCCTATGAAACTGGTTATCAGGAATTCTTCGATTCATATCCTAATCCACCTCGCGTCTTCATATCAGCTAGCTCAGAGAAGCTGCTAGAACGCATCTCAATGATTGGAGGTACCGTTGCGACAAAGGAGGGTGTTGTAAATGGTGCAAATGGTTTCATTCCCGCTTGGGCTGCATCGATGTATGACATGGAGGGTGCATGCCTTTTAGGAGAAACTCTGGGGATGATTAAGGCTGATTATAGAGCAGCAAAATCGGTTCTTGAGAAGATTGGGAATCTAGTGGGCATTGTGGCTAATTTCGAAGTGATTGATGACGATGTGGCAAAAGTGATTGATTTTATCGAATGGGCCAAGAGCGAGATTTCTCAAAAGGGGCCTTCTGAGGATGAAGGACAAAGCCCCCGCGATAGATACATTGGGTAAACTACTCAACATACTCAGGCTTCAGAATATCAGTGATAAAGGCTTGACTATCAATGTTGATGTAAAAGTGATGATCCTCATGGACTACCTTGATAGTGAACGGGAACCGCTTTGCTTTTTCCACAACTCCATCAGGTACCGTAAGCACGGTCTTCTCCCCGCAAACAGGACACTTGGCGTATCTCTTGAACATCCTCTTGTCTCTCCTCACTTGGGGCACACTTTAGTATCCTCGCTTAAAGAAAGCCTTGTATTATGACTCTCCAAATCCGTCAGAACAGCTGTGAAAACCTCGACAATAGTATCCGGATCACACTCAGAGATACGTTCACTGTCTGTGGCTACGATTCTAAGATTCTCATAGACATTTGCTTCTACAAGGATTTTGAATCGCTGGCTTCCTTGTGATGCCGATATTACAAAGAAGTTGTCAAAATTCTTAAACTCGTCCTTCGGACCCCTCAGAGTTGCTTTAATCTTTTCAATACGATTGGCAGAGAAGGCATTATTCAGCAAGAATGTTCTATGAATCTGGTTGCCCACCTTTCTTCTTATATCCTGGAACTCGCTTACGCTACCATCTTCAACCTTGAGTTTCCATGTTCGGGCACTCACAGAATCACCCAAAATGGCTTCTGTTTCAGAGAATATAGGGATTACTTTGGCGTACTCATGAACCAATCAGAACCTTTTCGCGCCAAGGGAAATAGCAAAACTGAATACCTTTATTTATCTGTAGACCCATCGGAGCCTATCAGGTGGATTTGAGAATCCTGTGGAGCGAGGTTAGATGCTACAGACCATTGATATGGCGATTCGGGAAGCACATATTGGACTCTGGTTTTTGGTTGTGGGTTACTACTTTTTCATATTCATCTTCTTGTTCTCATTTAGGTGGAGAAAGACAAGAAATCCCTTCCAACTGGCTATGGCACTTTTCTTCTTGCTACTCGCAATAGGTCGCTGTTTCTATTTTGTTGGTGACTTTTATGCAGATGCAAGCTCACTTTATGGTGATCTGACCAGTGTCTACGGCATACCAGTATTGTTGCCCGACGCTGACATATGGTTGAGAGTTGGAGCCTTCTTCCAATGGATGGCTCTCGCAATCCTTTCAGCAACTGCGGGATTCATGATATTTGGCAAGCGTTGGGCTGAGATCGGTTTCGCGGTTCCTGCTATTCTTATTGGAGTTGTTCTTGCTCTTATTCCTCTGGACGATTTTGCTCGTCAGGCCCTTTCGGGCGGAGCTGGCGCGATTTACGCATTATTCATCCCTCTCCTCTTTTGGTACCTGGCTTGGCAGTCCGGAGGTATATTACGTCGGTCGAACTTCATGCTCGGCCTAGGTTTTATGGTCTTATTTGCTGGACGAGTGATTCATGCCGGTCGCCATGTTCTAGCTGATGTTGTGTTTGGGCATTCCTACACAATCCCTGGAGTGCTTGCACCCGGACTAATCGTGATTGGCTTGATTCTAATTGCCACAGGAAACGAATGGGGTCAGACACAATAGAAATCCTA
>JBHLND010000196.1:0-5567 GCA_048937485.1 Promethearchaeota archaeon | reverse complement strand
AGTCTACTTCTTTCAGCCTTTTCAGTGGGCTCCTCCCTTAGAATGAATACATCCGAGTACATGCGAGAAGCAACTACTCCAATTGACATAACAGTTTCCTCAACTCGATGGGATTCCCCAATTGACACAAATCTCGTAGAGGCGGTTACGCGTGACTTCCATGTTGTACGGACCATCCAACGCATTGAGGAAACGGTTCAGATTCAAAATGGTACTGATTGGATTCATCTGCTGCTTATTGGTCTAGATCCTGGTCAAGAACAGCATATCGGCGGCTTCCATGTCACTGAAGGCACTGCTGACATCAATGGCTCATTCTGCTTCTTGTCCGATACTGCAATGCGGCTGGCAAATCTCTCACTAGGGGAGCAGATTCAATTGTATACCTCCGCAGGAATCCATTTCGTAGAAGTTGTAGGACACGGCAGTGCTTTGGATAAGGGTGTGATCGGGCCATCTATCTTCATTCACATCGACCGCGCTTGGGATATCTATGGGGTTCGTTACCCAAGAAACTCCTCCAACAAGCTAATTGTCGAGGTTGATGATGTATTCGCCATTCCTGCAACTGTGAATCGCCTAACTGCGTTATTTGGAGAACACTATATTGTTTCGAATCAGAAATCATACGATTTGTGGGTTGCATCCAATTTCCTAGACCAAGCTGACTTAATCCTTGCTTCTCTCGTGATGGGTGCGTTCTTTGTTGCAGCCCTTCGAGTGTTTTCTTCTTACTCGCTCATATTTTCTGAGAGGAAGTTTGAGACCGGACTAATGAGGGCCTATGGTGCAGAGAGCACTGAGGTCTTCACGGTCTTGCTCTCTGAGCTGAGTGTAGTCGGAATGGCTGGAGCTATAGTTGGAGTCTGCGCAGGGATTGTGACAAGCAGCATTCTTTCAAACTTGGTTAATGCCATAATCGTTATCCACAGCCCAATCAGCCCTGATGTGTTTTTGCAGCCCAATGTATTCACCAACCCGTTCCTTCTCCTCGCAGCTTGTTTGGCGGGAATTCTATTGACCATGGCGGCGGGAAGCATCCCCGCTCTTACAGCCACGCGTCAACGTGTTGTAGAGAGTCTGAAGCATGCACGGTCAGGAGTGTCTAATCCGGTGATGATTCCTTCCAACGCCGTCAGAATCGCACGAATAGTATTCTTGGTAGTTGGATGCGTTATGGGTGTCCTTGTGATTTACCAGTATTCATCAGACATACTGCATCTAGGCTATGCCCGCAGTGACTCCATTCGTCTTCTCTCAATTCCCACAATCATTATCCTTACTGCTATTCTCTCTGAGCGCTTGGCAAGGCCAACATCCTTTGTAAATGCTATCAAGAATCGCACCAGACCTGTAATTCGTAGCATGTTCTCCCAGAGTCTTAGGCGACGATCAACGGGAGCGCTTCTCATATTCAACTTGTTTGTTTCAGTCACACTCCTTCTCCTGCTATCATCCAATGTTAGTTATACAATTACATCATCTTGGGAGAATACTCTCGGTTGGCAGAGTTCCTCCACTAATGTTGTTTCGTATATCGATGATACTGCCACTCCAGATGCCATTGAGGCGATTCGTAATCAGCAGAATGTTTCTGAGATCTCAGAGATGTGCAACATCTACGAGTTTGCCAGGCATGAGAGTAATATCCATCTCAGCGTCGTTTTCGGTATTCAACCTGAATCATTTCAGAATCTCGCCTCCGTTGGCCTTCTGGAGTCCATGAACATGTCGAGAGGACTTACCATACTGGATGAGCCGGGCTCGTGCGTTCTCTCCGAGTTTGCTGCGGACGCGTTTAACGTGGGCATTGGAGGTCAGATTGAGATTGCTGAAAGAGTCAATCTCACAGTTGTGGCAATATGCGAATCCTCTGCACCAATCTTTCTCTTCACCTTCATAAATCCAATATTCATCTTCGTGGATACAGACATCTGGGAGTCTGTAGCAGATGAGCCCTTTGAACCAGATGGAATATTGCTCGATAGCCTTAATCCGGAGAGTACGATAGCGAATCTTACTGGAATCCCAGGGGTGTATCCAGTACTGGTATCGGCTGTGGTTCAAGACTACTCTGGCGGATTGGAGTCATTCCGCCTGACCATTGATCTTAGCCTCGCCTTCCTTTTGGTTGCTGTTGTCATCAGTGCAATACTAAGCGGCTGGTCTGCAGCCACTGCCCGTCGTAGAGAGATGGGGATGCTTCGAGCTTTGGGTATGGAAGGCGAAGAAATCGCAAAGATTCTCACTCTGGAGAGTGCAGTTCCAATGGCGACCGGAGTAATTTGGGGAGTATTGGTCGGAATACTGGCAAATATCTCACTTGCAGATATTATCATGAGAGTTTCAGGAGGCGCCTTTACGTTCGTGGATTATCGGGCAATCCTGATTGTTATCGTTTCACTCGTGCTTTCTCTTGCAGCATCATATTTTGCTAGTCACCGAGCTACAATGGCTCCCACGATTGACTTGCTTGGTGATCGACAAAGGACGTAGGGATCCATCATGGCTCCACCACAATATGAATCGCACATTCACCTTCAGCTTCAAACCTGAACAGCGTACGTATGACGAGAGTCACTTTTCCTGGTTTGGCGGCTACAAAGAACCACTGCCCACGCTCTGCATCTCCCCCAGTCCATCCGGGTTTCATGTTTTCCGGGTGAATGTACTCAGCTTCTGTCCTTTCGTGGCGTATGATTGAAGGATCGCTAAGCTCGAATTCTTCATCCTCCCCCACGGAGCCATGTCTATGGAATTGATAGAAGAACTCCTCTCCCACACGCAATGTCACTGTTTCTTCACTGCATTCAACTCGTTTGGGTTTCTTTGGTTTCATAGAGATTCTCCCATTATTTAATAGAACACATCAAGAAGCTCTTTGATATCTTCTATGATCACTATTCCCTTCGGGGCTTTGTCAGCCTCTTCTGGATTGCACTTTGTTACTAACACAGGTTTCATGTCCGCCCTTATCGCGGCCTCAACATCATAATGAACATAATTCCCTACATACGCACATCTCATTGGATTGATACCGAGCTCTCCTGCTATCTTATGCAGCATGTAGGGTGATGGTTTTCTGTATCCCGGAACTGCTGTGTACTCAATCTTGCTGAAGTATTCAAGAATTCCATCTCGCTTAAGGTATGAACTTGGGTCCCCCAATCTATTAGATGCAACAGCCAGAGTATAACCTCTTGATTTCAGTTCATGAACAGTATCTTTGGCATGTTCAAGAAGGCGGGATCTCAGATTTTGGGGGAGCTCCTCCCAGCATTTCTGATATTTGTGGGCATAATGCTCTATGCCTTCTTCAAGGCCCAAGGTCTGCAACACTACTTTGCTATACTCTACCCAGATGTTTCTATTCGGTTCCCAATACAAATCAACGCCTTCTCTTAACATGTATTCATCTAGCCAGATGTCTGCCATTTCAAGGGGTTTCACACAATAGGAGTCCTCTAGCTCACACATGTGATCAAGACCTATTTCTTCTAGGAAGGATCTCGTTGCATGTGCGACATTCATGGACTCATACAATGTAGCTCCAAGGTCAAATAGAATCGCATCGATGCTCCCTTCGCTCATTCAAATCCCATTGAATGCATACGCCGCACAACTTGTATCTATCGAAGTTGAGTCTGTCACCCATAGCTCAACCTTTTTGAGCAGACGCCTGATATCCTCATTGAAGCCAATGTCCACTCCCACGGAATCCCTGAAATCAGTCGAAAAACATCTGAAAGCATATCCGAATGATGGCTCTGCTTGGAATGTGAAAGGTGTTCTATTGGCACAGCTCGAACAATTCGGAGACGCTCTACGATGCTTTGACCGAGCGATTACACTTAACTCGGAAATTCTTGAGGCCCACGCAAATCGAGGCAGGGTTCTGCTGGCCCTTGGGCCTGACAAGGCAAACAAGGCGCTGAAATCATTTGAGAATGCACTAGCAATTAATTCAGATGATATCTCCGCATTGCAGGGGAAAGCATCTGCTCTCCACGCTTTGGGCCGTACCAAAGACGAACTAGACTGCTATGTAAAGATTGTAGAGGCTAGACCAGATGACGCATCAGCATGGATACGTCTGGGGGACATAGAGTTTGGCTTGAAGAGATTTGAGAAGGCAGTTGAGAGATACGACCAGGCACTTGCCTTAAGCCCAGAGATTCCAGTTGCACTCCTGCACCGAGCAATCTCACTGGCAATGATTGAGGACTGGAAGGAAGCCGTGAAATCCGCAGAAGCTGCTACGAAACTTGTACCGGACGATGCGGAAGCCTGGCAGACATTGGGCGATGTAAATCTCCGTGCCGGCAGACATAGGGCGGCGCTGAAGGCATTGAAAAAAGCAGCAGAGATCGATCCGGAAAATGCATCTATTCGAAATACAATGGGCATGATCTCCTACAGGGATGGTCAATTGAAGGATGCTGTGAAACATTTCAAGGCTGCTTTAATTCGTGATAAGCGACATGTTTCGGCTCTGCGAAACCTCGGTTTCACATACATGGAACAAGAGGACTGGGCAGAAGCAGCCAAAGCCTGGGACCGCCTTACCGTACTAATCAAGGACGATCCTGACATTTTTGATGTGCAGGCAACGAATTATGCCCGTTTGGAGGATTTCTGTGGGGCTTCTGAGTCTTGGGAAAAGGCACGCAAGTTGTACAAGAAGAAGGGGAACAAGAAGGATGCCGCACGAGTCACAGAGCTGGGTCGTGCTGCACGAGTAAACTGCGCTCGGCAAAAGAAAGCCGCACGAGCTGAGAGGGAGCATGAGAAAGCTACACGACGCCGAAGATAGCGGTTTCTGACCATCACAAACCTAAAGCCATTCCCCGTAAATCCTATTGTAACATGAATCATGAAGACCAGCCTATTCGTTACGCAGAGCTTGGTTCAGATGGCAAGTACCTGCCGCCGTTTCCGTATAATCCTGTGAAACTCACCGAACAGACAAGAAAGGTAGTATGCAGGACCGTAAACGGTGTTCCTATGAGAAAGTATACTGAGTTCTACGGAGTAGGGGTCTATGGTGGAATTGCTACGGCCTATTCTGTAGGCTGCAATTACAGGTGCGTCTTCTGTTGGGTGGATTGGAGTCGAGACTGGCCAGAGAAATTTGGTGCGTTCTATTCTCCACAAGAGGTCTATTCGAAACTTCGGACAATCATGAAGGACCGGGGATTCAAACGAGCTCGTATTAGTGGTGCCGAACCCACACTTTGTCCAGACCACCTCGCAGAGGTCTTGGAACTAGTTCACCACGATGCCAAGGACTTTGACCTCTTTGTGATTGAGTCAAATGGTGTCGTGCTTGCCACTGAAGATGATTTGGCAGAACGCCTTTCTCAATATGCATCGCGAGGCACCTCTACCGTGGGTCATGTTCGTTTGTCAATTCGAGGCGGTTTGCCAGAATATTTCGTGCAGAAGACCGGTGCTGCTCCAGAGTTTCTCGATTTGCCCTTTGTGGCAGCCCGGCGTCTATGGGATGCTGGAGTTTCCTTTCATGTAGCAGTCGTAGTCGATCCTCGCTTCACTCCACCGGAAGAGAA
>JBHLND010000195.1:0-5595 GCA_048937485.1 Promethearchaeota archaeon | reverse complement strand
TTCCAGCAGAATATTGCATTGCAGGTACATGCAAGACTGAGAATATCGGAATCGAGCGGGTTATTGTCAATGTTGTTTCAAATCCATCCATACGTTTCCTCATATTGGCTGGGCCTGAGGTGCCTGGACATCTTACTGGAAAATCAATGAGAGCGCTGTACAACTATGGAGTTGATCCAGAAACACGCAAGATTGTTGATGCTCCCGGAGCGATTCCATATATCGAGAACATCCCGCTGGAAAGCGTTGAACGCTTTCGTAGACAAGTGGAATTTGTAGACATGTTGAATAATGTGCTAGTCGATGAGATTGCCTCGACCGTAGAAGAACTCTCGCGAAGGAATCCCGGAGTATATCCTGAGGAGGCAATCTGGGTCCAGCTGAAGATGGCTAGGACTACTGCAAGCACCAGGAGTTTCGGCAATGCAATAAGCTTGCTTCCGGAATATGATATAGTCTTGGAACCTTCAACATCATTTGTCCGGGCCCAAGAGTGCCATGCCATCATAGCAAAGCTTCCTACGGGGATAGGGATTGAAATTCGAATTGCAGACTCGGGAACTACACTTACAGGAAAGGAGTTTTAGGCTATGTTTGTCTTTGAGAAGGAGCAATACATCTACGATATCGGTGGAATCAAGATCGGGGGTGCGCCTGGAGAGTTTCCTACAGTCCTAGCGGGGACGATATTCTATGGAGGACACAAACTCGTGGAGGATCCAAAGAAAGGCGTGTTTAACCGGCAAGAAGCAGAGGTCCTCATTACGAATCAGGATGCAATGTCCGATATGACCGGAAATCCTGCTATGGTCCAGATTTTTTCCGAATCTAAAACAGCCCTCCGAAAATTCATCGATTTTGTTTCTGACCATACTGATAGTCCCTTTTTGATTGATTCAACCGATCCTGATGTTCGTATTGCTGGACTGCAATACTCCGAAGAGATTGGCCTTATTGATCGCGCGATTTACAACTCAATCAATGTGTCTGCAGCACGGAATGAACTCGATGCTTTAGCAGAGATACAACATGAAGTCGCAATCGTTCTGGCGTTCAATCCACAGGATCCAACAATCGCAGGGCGAAGAGCGATTCTTGAGGAAGGTGCACTTTCACTTGATAAGGGTCTTCTTGATATTTGCCGTGATTTGGGTGTGACAAAACCGCTAATTGATACTGCAACTACCGCGATGGGAGCTGGTGCCGGGTCTGCTGCTGCTTTCACCTTTGTATCAAAATCACTGTATGGTCATCCCACAGGTTCGGGAATTCACAATGCGCCATCATCGTGGCCCTGGCTTCAAAATTACAAAAAGACCAACCGTGATGCGTATCGAGCATGTGACATAGCCTCTAATCTTATGGTGCAGCTTCTAGGCGCCAACTATATTCTGTATGGTCCCATCAGCAGCGCTGATGTTGTTTTTCCTGTAGTGGCTATGGGGGACGTGTTCACAGCAGAAAATGCGAATCTTGAATTCGGAGTGAATCCACCTGAAAATCATCCATTCCACAAGTTACTGTAATTGAGGAGATAATGATGACACGAGGTTCCAAAGTCATCCGCTCTCGTCAAATTGGGATTTCATCACTGCGAACGGGGCCATTCTATACTGTTGCCTCGGTGGAGCTCGGAAATACCACAACAAAATGCATAATCATGTCCACAAACCTTGAAACTGCGGAGATTTTTGAGATTGGAAAAGAAGTTAGAATGACAAGAGATGTCCGACCTCCAGACCTAGAAGAATCGGTCTTCGGGCGAACTCTTGCTGGAGTTGACCTTACTCCTGGTTCAGTTTCTGAGATGGTTTCCTCACTAGTACGCGAAACACTCTCCAAGGCTCGGCTGGATCTCGAGAAGGACCTTCACTTTGTTGTTCGGTCAACCGGAGTGACGGCAGGTTTCGCAAAACCTGAGGAAGTAGGAATAATGGTGAAGGCTTTGGCGGATGGTTGCCTTGCGGCTGGCGTGCCTCCGCGCAAGATGACTGCGTCCATCTCAGTAGATAATCTCCCTCCCGACATAAGAGAATATAGCTGGCTGAAGAAAGTCTACTTTGATGGTGCAGTGGCAGGCTCTACTCCTCCCTCAAATCTGGATATAGTTGCAAATGAGATGGAGGGGGAATTGGTAACAGCTGGTTTGAAAGGGGCTGCCAAAAGCACGAATATTGATTTCCGGAATCCTGTGCTGACTCTCGATTTTGGAACAACCCTTGCTGGACGGGTGACTGACGACGGTCATCCCTATGCGAAAACCATAGGCTCCTTCGCAGGCTTGGCAGGAGCGATTCCGGATGCATTGGCAGTTGGATCTGGTTTAGTTAACGGTCCAGCAGGATGTGCACTTGATATCGTATCTAAACATCACAAATGGATTGATCCTGACCCAGCATGGACCGATGAAATCCACAAGTATGTTAGAGTGACCCCTGTAACGAGTGGTAACCGGTTTGGCACTGTTCCTGTTAATCCCAAAGCGGCTGGGGAGGCTGATGTGGTTCTCCTAGGAGTTGATGTAGGTGAAAACGGATCTGAATTGCACAAGCTTGAGACTATTGGAGCCAAAATCTCTGAGGAAGGTGGACTTGATCTTCTCTTTTCAATAATAGATCATGTTCAAGCTCAGCTCGCCTTTAGGATTGTCACACTTGCAATGGAATCTGGTCTGCTTCTCTCAAATACGTCACTGGGATTCACAGGAAGAGCATTGGTGAGTGGCCGAAAACCCGAACTGGTTCGGAAGAAATTGTCGAGGAATTCTGACTGGCCGCATTTGTTTGTCCAAGACGGACTGGCTATGGGAGCTGCTGTAGCTGCTCGATGTATGAACTCCCTTGGTACGATTCACAATCCCATGGGCGGCAGAAAGGGTGATGGATGCGTGATGGGCGCAAGAGTGAAGGTGCAGAAAGACCATGGACATCGAAAATAGTCCCACTTGTTGCTGAGCTCTCTTGGATAGGCTTTATCTTAATGATGCATTCATCTAGATTTGAGGAACCAACGTTGCTTGTTATCCCCATCAAAACCAGAATCATCACTCCGGATGATGATTTCCTAGATGTTCTAGTTGAATCTTTGATAGCAGATGGACATGAACTCCAAGATGGCGATATTCTGGGTGTTGCTGAGACTCCCCTTGGCACCACCCAAGGTCGTGTTGTGAATCTTGCAGATGTTAATATTTCTCATGAGGCTCAGGAGCTCTCAGAGAAGTATGACTTGCTGCCTGCTGTGGCACAGCTGGTTCTTGATGAGGCTGATGAAATCCTAGGAGGAATTCCACATGTGTTGCTCACCATAAAGGACAACACCCTGATGGCAAATGCAGGAGTTGACAAGTCTAATGTTCCGCCTGGTCATGCATCTCTTCTTCCTGTAGATTCATCCCTAAGTGCCGAACAGCTTCGTCAGGATGCTTTCAAACGCTATGGGAAACGTATTGGTGTGATTGTAATCGACAGTCGAACTCAGCCGCTCAGACTTGGAAATATTGGAATGGCACTTGGTGTTTCTGGTTTCAGACCAGTTGCAGATGATCGTGGGAGAAAGGATCTCTTTGGAAATGAGCTGAGAATCACTCGTCGTGCAGTGGCCGATAATCTAGCATCTGCGTGCACGGCTGTGATGGGTGAATCCAACGAATCAATCCCTGGAGCAATAATTCGCAATGCTCCTGTTGAATTCGTAAACGCTTCCTTCAGCTCCTCAGAGATGTGGATTGAACCTGAGGTGTGCATGTATATGGCGATTTTCGAACAATGGAGAAGGGGTGGCCCGGTGGCAGAGGGGCCAGCGCGCCTAAAACGGAAGTAGATGAATCGAGGATTTGCAGTTTTGCGAGAAGACTGCTATCGATGTCTTCACAGATATCCCGAATCCGAAGGAGTACATTTCCTTCGCACTACCACCGGGCTCAAATACTGGTGTTGTCGGTACTATTTAGCCACGTAACTAATTCATGCCTGTCCACCCTCGAAAGAAAGAAAAGGGCATAACAGGCAGCGATTGGTGCGCAGTAAAAAACTGAACTGCAATTGGAGACTGAGCTGTTGGCAGGTAACACGGTGCTTATTGATGTAAGTACAGCAGGAGCTTCTGGAGATATGTTCCTCTCCGCATTGGTGAGTCTTATTGGCGAGGACAATGCTCTTCTTCCAGTGGCCGCTAGTCTCCTGATTTACGACCCCGCACTCAGAATAAGCTTCGAGGCGATATCGGAATATGGGATTCCAGGCTATAGACTACAGGTATCACATGACGATTCAATTCGATTTGATGCAAAAGCAATGCTTGAGATTATGGCTACTGTTATAGAGGAACTCGAGCTATCACCAGCGGCTGCGTATGTAGCTAATCGTGCATTGAATGAGATTCTTCAAGCAGAATCACGTGCCCATGAAACCCCTATCGAAAAGCTTCACCTTCATGAAACTGGTGCAGTCGACACAATCCTAGACATTGCAGGCACAGCCTATCTCTTGGAGCGTGCCGGCTTGCTCACGGATACGAAAATCATAGCCACTCATGTTGCAGTGGGTAGCGGTACGATTAATACAGAGCACGGGCCCTTGGAGGTTCCTGTTCCTGCTGTAGCTGAAATCCTTGTTGCAAATGAAGCTCCATTCATAATGGGAGAAGCAAAGACTGAGGTTCTTACGCCTACAGGGGCTGCATTACTGGTAACTCTTGCAAAGGAGTACGTGGAGAACGCAGATGGATTCATTGCACTTCAGCATGGGGCTGGATTTGGCTCAAGAGACCTGGGCAGTGTTCCCAATCAGATGAGAATTATGGTTGGCGAGTTTCGGGAAGATGCAGAGCCCGAACTTACTCCTGCAAAAGAAGTCAAGATCCCTAAGAAACCAAAAACGCCGTCCAAAAAGGATGAGAAACGCCCACCAAAGGACAAAGAGGAGAGATCGGACATGATTGATTCGTGGAGTGCCGATGATGTAATGGTTATTGAAACCAATGTTGATGACATAGATGGTGAGGTCATGGGAACACTCTTTGATACACTGCTATCAGAGGGCTTGGCTTATGATGTTGTTATGATTCCAGCCTATGGTAAAAAGAATCGCCCCTGCTATGTTATCAAAGTCATTGCTGCAAAGGCTGGCCTGAAAAGCATTGCAGAAATAATGATTCGCCATCTGGGGACAATTGGTATTCGCTATACATCATGGGACCGCCTAAAGGCTGCGCGAGAAACGATTGTGTGTAGACTAGACATTGATGACAAGGAGTACATGGTCCGAGTCAAGGTGTCTCGTGGTCTTGATGGAAGCATCATAAACATCAAACCCGAAGCTGATGATGTGATGAAGGTGTCACAAGAAACCGGAATTCCTGTAAGGGAGCTGAAGCCCAGGATTTCGATACAGGCTCATGCAATTACAGAGTAGTTTGAGTCAGTGCATCAATTTCAACTTGTAGTGAATCCTCAAGATACTGACTTGGTATGAGATTCTCAAAAGCCCGTAAACATAGAGCTGCGTATGCCTCAGGGTCGTAGCGTGTTGTTTCATTGAATAATTCAAATGCCCGCACCCTCCTCATAGGGCTCTCCGAGTCAGCGCTTATCAG
>JBHLND010000194.1:0-5595 GCA_048937485.1 Promethearchaeota archaeon | reverse complement strand
ACGCATATCAGCCTCAAACTTCATGAAATGCATCTCAAGTGCTATCCAGTCCTCAGGCTCAGTTGTAAGAATCGCATCAGCCATTTCATGAACTTTTGCTATATCCTCAACACTACCTTGAAATGCAGAGGACATGAATAGGTTCGGACCGAGAATTTGATGTTCACCATATTTCTCTCTGATCTTGTCAATAAGTGGATATTCCAATGCAAGAATTGCATGGTGAATTGCAAAATAGACAACCATGATTGGACTATCGTCTTTTAGAACTAGGTCACCTAGTTTCTGCACAAAGTCGTAATAGTCAGATGCCTCAATCATAATTCGATTCAAAATGTCCCTTGTTACTTCATCAATGAATGGGAAATATGTCGTTATTGTTCCGATTGGCTCCATCGTATTATTCCTTCAATATCTGAATTCAAGTTATGAAGCATCGCTATCTTATGTAGTTGATAGAGAAAAATCTTGTTCAAGAAAGCAGCGATATTGGGAAGCACTGACACAGCGCCGCTAGCTCCTTCTCTTAAAAAGCACAATAGCAACTATGATTCCGCCAGCACCAACACTACCAACACCTACAACCAATCCCATATCGCCATTATCATCTTGGTCTGTCGATATAACCACGGGAAGTCTAGGATGGTACCAGAAATCAAGATTTGCTGATAGTTCCACGAACTCGCCAGGCAAATATTGCACAAACTGGAATGGGCCAGCGGTAACATAAGGTTCTGAAGTATTCCAGAACACTGGATCCCATGAATTCCATCCTTGGTAGCCTATGTTTTCGTAAATGTGCTTTGGAATTATGTAATTGTATGCAAAGTGGGGGAAATGCCAGTAAGATTCTGATTCAAACTCAAGCACAACTCTGTGGGTTGTAGGGGCATATGCTTTTGCGAGCTTTATCAAACTCTCTCCAACGGGATTACCATAGAATCTACTCTCAAGTGCATATATGAGTGAATAGACTACATCCGCTGCTGTTAGAGGTGTACCATCAGTCCAATTGGCATTTTGAGCAATGTCGATAGTGAATCTTGTATGATCAGGCGGAACAGATGAGTTGTTGGTGTGAGATTCTATTTTCATATCCTTGGCGAGATAGGGAACAGGACTAAGGTCAGGTCCTTTTAGATAGAGGCTGGGCCAAAGTTGAGCCATAATTTGAGATGCAGCGTCATTGGCAGGAAGATAGATGTTGAAAGTATTTGGGGAGCTCTCTATGGCTATCCTAACAGTACCACCGGGAGACCCAATGATCCTCTGCATATTTCTCAGAGTCCACGGATTTACTATTCCAAGAAGTGGGTGTTCTATTTGACCTGTAAACGTGTCAGTTCTGAAGGCTTGTGTGTAGATGTTTTCATATGCAACAAGCAATGGGATATTCTCATGTAGAATCTCCTGCATAGCTGCAGCTGCCTCATGGACCTTTTCTTTGTCAGTGCTATGGAGTAACTGAGGTCGCCAAGAATCATAAGTGGCATTCTTGAAGTTGCATGGATTTGCGAATGGAACATCAGCCAGTTCGCCCCAGAAGTGATAACCGAGCCAGTCGACATCAGTATCCGGAAAGTTGTAAGCGTAGAAGGCCATGTCAAAGTCATAATTGTTGTCTATCCTTTCTGTTAGGTGATCAAGATCCGACCACACAAATCCTATTGCAGCATCGATGTCTAAACTTGCCAGGGCATCGACTGCAGCCTGAGTTACGATAATGCCAACTTCCTCAGCTATTGTTGTTTCATTCGTGTATTGAATGCTGACATCGAATGGCGAACCGTCAGGTGCAAGCCTGTAACCTGTATCACCGTCAATGGTGAAACCTGCATCGTCTAGGATTGCAGCTCCAATCGCAATTTCAGCGGTATAGTAGTGGTATGGAAGGTCATCTTCGATACACCAACCATTCGACAAAGGCACAACTGAGTCATGTTCCTGGGATTGAATTCCAAGAGATTGAAGTTCTGATTTGACGTGTGCCTTGTCAAAAGCATACGCAAAGGCTCTTCTAAAAGCGCTTATGTTAAGCGGATATTTGTTGCAGTTGATTGTGATGTGACCATATCCATTCCTAAGAAATTCGGACAAGGAGATATCCGCGGCACTCTCCAATTGTGGGAAGTAGATTGAACTGACGAGATTACTCAATATGTCAACTTCATCACCTATGAGAGCAAGTATTCTTTGATCTTCATTCTCAATGATTTCGTACATAACCCTGTCCACATACGGACCAATATTGAGGTCATGCTGTGAATCGGGTTCTATACTAGCGAGAACTGGAGATATCGCTACAAACGCAAACACCACTACCAATAAAGAACCAAGGATTTGCCGTTTGCAGACTTGCCCCATCTTTCTATGCACACTCGAGCAGTCGTGGCAACACATGTGCACCTGCTTCTATATAAAACCTAGACCATGTGCTAGTCTGAAATCCGTGCCAAGGATTTCGCGAGCTTTTTCTTTTCTTCCAAATCACTCAATCGGCGAATCATGATTCTCTGTGCTTGAGGAGACCCCGCGCCATGCATCGATTCAGTCAGGTATCCAACAGCTGCTCGTCCAAGTGTTAGGTTTTCAATCAGCCTCATCATTTTGATTCGGTCGATTGTCTTCACGCCCTCAGCTCCTGCCAGATACTTCTCAACAATCCTGCGTGTTTCAGGGTTTTCAAGCTCTTTGGCACTCGGACACGTAACAAAGAGACCTCCCGCTATGTCTTGTAGAAGTCGGGCAATTTCATACGGAAATCTTGTCACATTCTGCTTGCAAACATTCGCCAAAAGAAGGTCGACAAGATAGTTGCCTGCAGGTGTTTGGTGACCTGCTGCTGAGCAGGCAATCCCGCATGAATACAAGGTCTCGTTCAGATGAATCATCTCCGTAATCTTATCACGAATATGGGACGCGTCAGCAACACCGTTGTATTCTGCTATGGCTGATGCAGCACCAATAAGGACATCGCCAACTCCAACCTTGCAGCCGCCGTAGCTTTGTCTATGATAAGCTGCAAAGGACTCAACAAGTCGTCCGCAAAACTCGTTCTCTCCATTCATGAAGATGCGTTCATTTGGCACAAAGACATCTTCGAAAACAACCAAACACTCTTGTCCTCCAAAGACTGGATTCCCGCAATCTACATCACCCTCAGGAGTTTCATCCAGTCGGCGAAGGTCCGACGATTGACGACCATAGTAGTAGGTGATACCCTCCGCATCAGCAGGAACTGCACAGCAGATAGCGTAGGCCTTGTCTTCATTTCGCATGGCCAGAGTAGGCATGATGAGATGCTCGTGTGAGTTGACTGCCCCGGTCTGGTGTGCCTTTGCTCCGCGAATTAATACCCCGTCATCTCGTCGCTCTACGACTCGAACATAGACATCAGGGTCCTTCTGCTCCGAGGGTCTTTTGCTTCGGTCTCCCTTGGGGTCAGTCATGCATCCATCAATGACCCAATCGTTTTCCTCTGCCATCTTGACATAGTCGATGAATCTCTGATGATAATCAGTGCCAAGTTTCTCATCAATCTCAAAGGTTGTCAGATACACTGCATTCAAAGCGTCCATACCCACGCATCGTTGAAAACATGTGCCGCTCTTTTGACCTAGGACTCGCTGCATCTTGACTTTGTCTTGTAGGTCTTCCACGCTCCGGTGCAGATGGCAGAAACGGTTGATAGTATCACCCGAGAGCTTCGACTTGGCTGTCATCAACTCACGATATTCAGGATTATGGACTAAATCATATGTCAAAGCGACCGAATTAATTGATGCCCGGATAATTGGATGATCAATTGGGTTCTCAATCTTCTGACCCAGCAAATAGACTGTAAGCGGCTTTCGCTTCTTCAAGCTCTGAATGTATTCATCTCCTGTCATTAGACTCATTGGGTTCTCACCTAGGCAGGGAAACAGTTTATCTAGAAACAGCTGATTGACTTAAGAGCTGTTCCTTTTTCGATTCATTATTGTAAACAAGAAGATTGAGCCTTTCTTTTGTAACCCACCCATTTTATTAAGTACACATCCGTATTTGATGTCTGACCAGTTTCTTGGTAATTCAGCGTGGTGATTAGTAGGTTGAGTAGAAGTGGACAAATATCGAAGGCAAGGGCTATTTGTGTTATATTGCTTATACTCGTATCCACAGCAACAATGATTGGGCTGTTATTCAGGTTTGGCCTTATTCAGGAACCTAGTAATAATGATGGAAGCCCACATTTCAGTGATTGCCCATTCGAGGTAACTACAGTCAGCACTGCTGAGGGCACCTGGGTGTCATTTAATCCAGACGATGATCCGGGTACACCTGCAGAAGCTCATGTTATCGTATCTGATACCATGGGACTCACAGTAATTGCTGACATCTCCGGATATTGGAAAGACAACAAGACTCAGATCATCGACGCTACATCCTATTCTTTCGATACTATTCATGTCCCTGGGATGCATCCAATTCGTACAAGCGGAACCCCCGACCTACCCCATCTCATCGCTTACGTTGAAGTTCCGAAAGATATTGATATTGCAGTAGAAGAAATCCGGGGGTCTCACCATATTTTGGAGGGGTATAGTGTCGGTCCCAATCCGTCTTTGCCTGCTTCTACCTGGCCTAGAGATGCTCAATCAGTTCCATGGATTGAATTTGGTGATATCTATGATTCCAATGCATTCTACCCCTTGGAAAAGGTCAGTATAACAGGTGGAGATTCGGCTGCGTCAATAATAATGCGTGGGAGAAGACTGCTTGAGATAAAATTTCATCCGATTCAATACAATGCGTCCAGTAATGACCTTAGAGTGCATGCCCGTTTAATGGCAAGACTGAATTACTCTCGACCTGCACAGATAGAGCCCGCAAGACCCGGTCTGCAGTGCGAGCAGTTTGAAAACGTCTTCGATGGGTTTCTGTTAAACTACAAGCTGTGGAATGCATCAGCTATCGCACCCACAGAGCCGGACACATTCCCGGATTCTAGCCAATTCACTATTGCCAGTTTTCCAAGCGAACGATTGGCTGCAGAGTACTTGATTATTGTCCATGACGACTTTATTGAGGAAGCAGAAAGACTCGCTCGATGGAAGAATCGAACTGGACTACTTACTAGATTTTACACAACATCTCAAATTGTTGAATTCGCAGGAGGTTCTGGAGATGTGACTCCTCAGCAAATCAAATCATTCATTCAATACACTTACAGTACCTGGAATCCAGGTCCAATGTTTGTGCTCTTATTTGGAGACAGTGAGTATGTCCCTACCAACTACGTGATGGTCCACAAGGATTCGTCTGTTTATCATCAGGAACAAGGTTTCATCGGTGAGGATTTGGAGTATTTCACAGTTGATGGAGCTGATTACATTCCCGATTTATTCTATGGACGTATCTCTGTGGATAGTGTTGTTGAAGCAAGAAGAGTGGTAGATAAGATTCTAACGTATGAAAGAAGCCCGCCAGTTGAAGCCGCTTTCTACAACAACATTCTAGCAGCAAGCTACTTTGACGATGTTGTGATCGATGATGCAGATCCGCCTGAATATCATCCCGACGGAGATGGTATGGAGGACGATTCATACCCGTATG
>JBHLND010000193.1:0-5600 GCA_048937485.1 Promethearchaeota archaeon | reverse complement strand
GGGACAATCAGAACTTGGCATAGCAGGTCGCCTTTCATGACCGAAGCCTTCAGTCTAGAGCTGAACATGGACATGTTGGCTGTGCGATTTTCTGAATATAGCTTGAACTCTGGAGCGCCAATACAGGAAACATGTCCCATGCCGTTCACGCCGTAGAATGACTGAAATACCATTGCGTGTGCTGGAATCTTGATAGGTTTTATTGGCACAATCCTCGTTTCACCCACTTGAAATGGCACCTTGTCATCTGCAACAACTGGCTCATACTTCACTTTCGACCAATCAAGGGCGACTGTAATATCATTAAGCCCCTCAATGCCAGTTCTTAATCGATCCATCCCCAACTCAGCAAGATCTTGACTACAGCTTATGACGTAGATTTTGTCGGTCATTGGTTTACTAACTCCATAGCAATGTAACCTTTTATACTAGAAGGTACAACATTTTGTAACAGCTTCATTTCTATTAAGTAGTTAGCCTTTAAAATCGAAAAAAGAAAGAGAACAGGAGAACGCAAGATAAAGACCTGCGTTTCCTGTGAAATGCGACTACTTCTTCTTCTTCATCATGACTATGATGATGATGATTATCAGTGCCCCAGCTGCAGCAGCGATGATAATCAAAGTTGTAGCATCCAATGGAATGTCCGTAGTTGTAGTTGTCGTAGTAGTAGTCGTGGTTGGTGTTGTAACCGGAGCTTCAGTTACTGTCACCATTACTGTATCCGTGGCAGTGAAACCTGCAAAATCGGTAACTGTGACAAGATACGTATAGCTTCCTGGTGCAAGTCCATCTACGTTGATTGAGATTAAACCACCATCCCATGGCTGGCTAGCAACAGGAGTGCCGTCTTGCTTTATCTCATACTCGCTTGGATACACACTCGAAGGATTCCACTCTATGACATGACCTGTGGTTCCCTCTTCGTACTCCACATCAACTGGTGAATCAATAGTTGGCTTCATCATGAAGGCAATCTCATTGATCCAAAGCTCGTAGTTGTCATCATACGTCGAGTCATCCAAGTCTCCAAAGTACTGAGAAATGGCGAACAAGTTGATTAGAGCTCTACCTTCAACTCCAAGTGCAATCGCTGAATTGTTAACAGTTTCAGTGGGAGTGATTCCGGCAAGAGCGGTTGCATTACCCAGCAAAGTCACAGCACACCAATCTGTATTTAGGAGATTTGAAGCAGTAGTAAAGTTTGATGCACCATAATCAATAGGCATGTTGAATATTGGATGACCTGCATCCCATGGATAGACCGTTGGAGGTTGAGACGTAATCCGTGTGTCGTTTCCAGAGAATCCAAGATAGTTCCACATTCCTGCATATTGCGGGTCGGAATATCTGAACATGAAGTCACGCCAGATTACCTTTCCGCCTGCTTCAAGGTGGTCTCTTATCATGGAATGCGAAGTTGCTGGTGCATAGCTGTTTGCATCAATGATAAGGAGGTCCCAGACCTCAATTTGCAGACTTAGATTGAAGAAGTCCCTATCATTGGTCATCATGAATTTGAGACCAAGCTCATTGAGAGCGCTGGCTACCGGACCAGTGTAAAAGTTGCCATTGGGACCAGCTATACCATCAGCGTATACAAGAATGCCTGTGTCACCTGATGTTATCCAATTGGCTATGCCAACGGCAAAAGCCATGTTATCATCGTTGTAGAAGTAATTGCCAAGTGCGTTGATATCACCTGTCAAAATGACGCGGCCCAATCCATATTCTTGCGCAGCAACAACGACATTGAATCCGTCATACCAAATGGGATAGGCATCGCCAGTCACATTGACGTAGGTTCCTCCGCTCCAGTATGTTGTAGTAACTCCTTCTCCTGTCGGATGCAAATCAGTTGATGTTGTTGTGAAACTGGTTATTTCATAATTGAATGATGAGAGATTCAAATCAAAGTTTGAGAGAAGATAGTTTAGATTGATATTCTCCTCTGAAAAACCAGTTGCTTCTCCCATGGCAACTAATCCGCCACCTCCCGCAACCCAATCGGCTACTGCCTGAACTTCAGCTGCAGTGAAGTTCCAAAGGGGTGTATTGATTACAAGCATATCATATGGCTCAAGTCTGTCAGCAGTTAGATTCCCCATTGGTGATTTGTAGAGCTTATCAACAGTGTAGGAACGGTTCACAACGGCGTCACGCCAAGGACCATACCGACTAGCACCACTGTAGCCCAAATCAGGATCTCCTTGGTCAATGCCATAGTATGGTCGATGACTGTAATCAAAGGCAATTCTAGCCTTAGGTGTAGGACAGAGCCAGTTGATCGCATCGATAATCATCTGTTCATGTGCTGGGGCGATAGGATTGCAGTCTCCGAAAGTTTGGACGACTCTTCCGCCTCTCTCCGTATCTCGGGCGAGGGTAGTCACCCAGTTGTCACTTGTTAATGTATGAGTAATGCGATGATACTCAGAAGAATATGGGAATCCCTGAAGGCTTGACCAATCAAATGCAGCCCAATCCAATTCATCAATAATGATATCGCCAATTTGATAAGACTGCGACACAGGATGGCGAGAGTATACAGTGTGGTTCTGTGACCAATCATAGGTCCAATAAGTACCGTGCCCGTGGTCATTAAGAGAAGCAGGAACCATGACTCCAAAATAGCATAGGAAGCTTACTGCTCCATCAAAGCTAAGGAGTCCACCGCCACCTCTCCAAAAGTCCATTACTTGTCTTGTAATGTTATCACGAGGATTATTGTCAACCATAACAAAGACATCGAAGTTTGCAGTTCGCAGTATATCGCTAGTGCTGATATCACTTGCTCTGAGTCTTGTGACTGAGAAACCCGCGTCAAGTAGCATGTTCTCAATCAATGTGATGTTGTTAGTCCACATTCCGGTGTGGGAATATGCTGGCTGTGCTAAATCAGGCTCATCATACAGAGCTATTCTAACATCCCTAGGAAGTATCTCGGACATCTCAAAGATGTTTGTAGTCTCTGCCTTTTGCGCTTGACTTACTCCATCGTTAGCTCGTCCAAAATCAATTGGCACGGCTAACGTTACAAAAAAGGGAGCAAATACAAGAGTTATCATAAGCAGTGTTGCGGCTTTCTTCATATTTCAGCCCCAACAGTTGCCGTGAGAATTGAATTATAAATAATCTAGTTTCTTAGTCCGCGATTCTTGATCCATCTGTTCAGAATGGCAAACATGGATGTTTCATAATTAGCAAATTGGTGCAGGGCAAATGGACACCGCAGAGATAATGACCTCGTTCACTTCCCTCTTTTCTTTTGCAATTCGCTACTTGGGAATGGATATATGGTGCCTTCTCCGTTTACAAGTCGGTGCTAAGCAGATGGATACTGCAGAGATAATGACAATTGCCTTGGAGATGGCAGACCTTGACGAAATCCCCGGTGATACTGCAATTCATGTGCCGGGTGACGACATCAAGAAGGTGCTTATTGGAATAGACATGTGGACGCCGGAATTGCTTTTGGCCCGTGAGCTTGAATATGATCTTGTTATTGCGCATCATCCCCCTGGCGGTGTGGCTCGAATCAACTTCGACCAAGTTATTCTACTTCAGATTGACCAGATGATCGAAATGGGCGTTTCTCCTCATATTGCGGAAAAGGCAATTAAAGGACGTCTTGACAATGACAGAGTAAATGCTCACGTCAATAACTATGATAGAATGATTTCTGCTGCAAAGTTGCTCAATATGCCATTCATGAACGTGCATCTTCCATGCGATATGATCGCACGTAAGCGATTTACTGAAATAATTGATACAGCGGCAAAAGAGCTAGATTCACTAACCGTCAAGGACGCAATTGATGCCATTATGGAAATTCCTGAAATGAAGATGGGCATGACAGAGCCAATGGTCCATGTGGGTTCCGCTAGTAATCGTCTGGGGCGTTGGGTAGTAGCTATGGCTGGTGGCACAAATGGCGGAGCAGGTGTTGCCAAAGCATACTTCGATGCAGGAGTTTCTACAGTATTCTACATGCATCTGGCCATGCAGGACAAGAAGGAACTCCTTGCGTACGAGAAGGCAGGGAATCTTGTTGCCACGGGTCATATTGCGTCTGACTCGGTAGGAATTGCCCCGTTTGTGGAAAGGCTTAGGGAAGAGGGTCTCGAGGTTACTCCGATGAGTGGGGTCTTTGTGCCACCCTAGCTTCTATTGCTTGGCAATTGGGAGTCTTATCTGGAAAGCTGCGCCTTCGCCTGAAGACGCATCTACTAAATCAATTGAACCCCCATAGGCTTCTGCAATTCGCTTGCATAGATATAGTCCGAGACCTTTCCCTTCTGTTGACACGCCCTTTTGAAAGAGTCGGTCTCTGACCTCCGGCGCCACTCCAGGACCATTGTCTGTGAAGATGACTTGTGCGAAGTTTCCTTCTTCTTTCACTGTAACTTGGACAAAGGGTCTCTCACCTGCATGCTGACTTGCATTTCTAAGTATGTTGGTGAAGAGGGCTTCGAGTAGTCTACCACCAGCAACTACCATGTTTTTGTCTTTCTTCTCTAGGTCCAAGCTAATCCTCATTTTCGGATAAGTGATGCGCCCCTGACTTATTGTCTTGGCCAGAATCTCTGCTAGCGGGGTTCTTGGTTTGGATTCAGAGGTTCCAAGAAAGCGTAGAAGATCCGCCATTCGTTCTGCTGCAGCCATTGATGTTTTGCAGCAGTCAAGTTCAGGGGAATCCGGAGAGAATAGTAATGATGCCATCTCTGACTGAGTTAGAATGATCTGAAGGTCATTGCTCAAGTCATGCCTTAGAATCGATGCATATAATTCCAAATCTCGGTTCAATGCTCGCTGAGTCCTTTCTGATTCCCTTAATGCCGCCTCCATTTGTGTTCGACTGGTAATGTCTATTGTCACTCCAATCGCTCCAACAATTTCACCCGTATCGCCACGCCAGGGAACTGCTGAAACTCTCAATGTCCTAGTTTCACCGTCCCCTCTAATGACATTCAACTCATAGGCTGAAGACTTTCCTTCTTGCCTCAATGATGTCTGTGACCTAATCTTCTCCAGCTCTTCCGGAACCACTAGGTCCAGAAAGTTCATCGAGGTGAGCTTATCCAAGGGAATATGGAGCATGTCTGAGAAGGCTTGATTCGCAAACAGGATGTCCTCTTCAAGTGATACCAATGCCATACCTTCTGGCATGTTCTCAATTAGCTCACGATTTCTCCTCTCGCTAATCTCAAGAGCTTCCAAAGCTCTGCGGCGTTCAGTGATGTCCACTTTACTGGCAACATAGTGAGTGATATCTCCCTCTGAATCCATTATTGGGGCTATCAAGGCGTCCTCGAAATATATCTCTCCATTTTTCTTCTCATTGATGAACTCGCCGTGCCAGATTTTTCCTGACAAAATTGTTTCCCAAAGTTCTTCGTAAAGGCTTTCAGGAGTCCAACCGGATTTGAGAATCCTTGGATTTCTGCCTATAGCTTCCTCAGATGTGTAGCCAGTGAGGTTCGTAAACGTTGAGTTAACATACTCGATATCGCCCGCTGCATTTGTGATCACGATGCTTGTAGGACCATTCTCAATAGCCTCAGATAGTTTCCTAAGCTGCTGCAAATTTCCCTTTCTCT
>JBHLND010000192.1:0-5632 GCA_048937485.1 Promethearchaeota archaeon | reverse complement strand
GAGTTTTTAGGGCATGCTGCGCAACGATTTGCAACCTTGTAAAAGGAACAATGAGAGATTTGAGGTGTTGGACAATTGAGAGGAAAGGATGCAGTACTTCTGCTGGTGCTGTTGGTCCTAATATGCTCGACAGCTGATGTATACAATGTCGAAGCGGCTGAGTATCATAGACCTCCAAGCTATAGATTGAGCGCGGTGATGGCGAATGTCTATAGACTGATTACTCCTGAGGTGAATATGACCTACGCAAGTTCACAGGCAGAGGATCTATTCAGCTTACGGACAACGGAACCTGTGGTGTACCAAGGCCTACATCTTGTGAATTCAGGAAACCGGACATTCGAAATAGACTCCAGAGATGGTTCGATGTTTTATGCTGACTACTCAAGATATTGGAACCCCTCTTCTGGAGTAGGTGACATGTCTCCCGAAGCGGCAAAGGATATTGCAGATGCTTTTCTCATAGCAAACGACCTTCTGCCTGCAGGTGCATTCTTGCTGAGCATTGGCAATACCAGTGCACATGCACTGAATCCCGATACGGAAGTTGAGCTTACGAAAATCATGCACTATCAGGTTAATTATGGCTTTGAGGTTAATGGAATCCCTGTGACCGGCCCTGGCGCTCAAATTGCGGTAACAATCAGTATGGGTGATTTAGCCCCTGCCATAGTGGCCTTTGACTGGAATTGGAGAGAACTAGAAGTAGTTGACACGATTCCTCTGATTGAGTTTGAATCGTTACTTGCTATGCATGGTATTTTGCCAGGAGATGTCAAGAAGCATAGTCTAGCCTATTACGCAGGTCCAGATCAGGAAAATGATGACTATCTATTCCCAGTCTATGAGCTTGAGGTTGAGAAAGAAGTAGGTGGAGAAACCGTTGAGGTCTTCCCTAAATTGTCTGCTACTGAGTATACGCCAGTCGCAACCATCACATCGCCAGCAGATGGTGCTACATTTCGAGCAGACGAACAGATCCGTTTCAATTGCTCTGTGGTTAATGGAACTGCCCCATATACCTTCAACTGGACTTCGAATTATGGCGGCTACTTGGGCAACGAGGCTATGTTTGTGACATCATATGCTCATAGCGGAGCCCAGACCGGTCGACAGGATGAGGAGCTGACTGATAATGGCGGGTCGCTACATACAATCACACTCACTGTTGTTGATAGTAATGGAATGATGTCTCGGGACTTCATCACTTTGACAATTACGCCTGCCCCTTTGATTGGAGATACTGCCTTGATAGTATTGGTGGGTGTAGGCGTATTGGTTGTACTTCTTTGTGGATTAACTAGCAGGCGACGAGGAAAGCTATGGTCCTTTCTCCTCTTGTTGGCACTTCTCGCGGCCTTTACTATGGTGCCCATTGTATCTGCTGCTGAGAACGGTTCGAAACCTCGTCTTATCACTCCCAGTGCACCGTCGGGCGATTGGGATGACGGAGTGAAGGAAGTCGGCATTGAATGGGTTGGTCTTACCGGCCATCCACCATTGCCAAATACCAAAACGAATATCGAGGGCTTCTATAACTGGATGGGAGGCAATGGTGGCTACAACAGGGAGTTCAACTGGGGTGAGTATGCCGCATATGAGCAGGACTTCAAGTACGTTGATATCGGTGGCGATGATGATGATTGGGTTGACTGCGTAGACTTTGTTTACTACCAAGACCACGGAAATCCAACGGGTGTTGCTTTTAGTTCAAACCATGACGACACATGGCTTCACCACACTGAGTGTAGATGGGGTGATGGCGATCTTGAATGGATCGTAATGGATGCCTGCAGTCCTTTGGCATGGGACGATGGTGCAGGTAACAACGTATGGGAACGATGGACTCCCGCACTCCGAGGTGTTCACCTGATTCTTTCCTTCGCAACAGGAAGCAATAATGTTCAGACTCGAGGTATCAGATTTGGCATATATCTGACAGGCCTCATGTTCATCAACAAAATGTCATTGGTGGATGCATGGTTCAGAGCATGCGCAGAAACTCAGGGTGATACATGCTATGCTGCTGTTCTTTATGCCTCTAAGTCGGCGGATCCTTGGAATCCTCAGCTTGACGACGTGATTAACGACCATGCCCATGGATTTGGGTATCAGGCCTCTGATCCCAAACCCGGGACGTTTAGTTGGTATGTCTACATAACTTCGCAATGCTAAGAATAAACTCTAGGGTCCAATCTTGGAGGTTCTAGGACCTCCTAGATTGGTCTCGGCTTTTTTCTAATTCAATTGGCTTATCAAAGCGGGACTGGAATAGCCAGCATGTTGATAATCATGAAATAGATGATACTTATCGGATCAAAAACCATGTAAAGGATATTCAAAGGCCCGTCTAGGCCTCCTGGTTCAAGCGGTATAATCTCCATATGTCGCATCACCGACCAGATAAGGGCAATGATAACATATGCCAGAATTACTGCTCCAATCTTCTTTGCAGCACCCATTTTTGGTCACTCCGGGATTCTTTACTAAGCTTCCTTTGAAAATAAACTATCATTGTACGAAATATACATCATGTAGCTTGGAACCTACACATTTTGATTCCTCTTGGACTAAAGGCTAGGTTTATCGAGTTCTCAGAAATCACGATTTTCGCCTTTTCTGAACCATCTATCCTAACCTCAGAGGCTCCTGAAATTCTGCTTGACACCTGCATTGCTGCTGTTTGCTCAGTATTTTCAAGGTTGTACATCGTAACAAGAAGTGAGCCATCTCTAACTCTGAATGAAGATACTCTCACAGACGGATTGTCAATCTGAATAACTGGCTCAGAGAGGCTTCTTGGAGGTTCCGCCTCATTGAATGATATCACTGTTGCTTCATCTGAGAAAGCGTCAGCATGGTCTGAGCTCTCCGAGAGCGGTGCATCTATCGAATGAGCAAGGAATGCATAGTGAAACTCGTATTCAACATTCATTTCTTGAGCCCCCGGAGTTTCTTCAGGAGGTCCTGCGTGAATTGGTCTCTCAGGGAAATCAGAACGTGACAGCCAACCAATAGACCGAACCAGGGTAATAGCAAGGCGATTTCCTTCAGCAAGCTCCACCTCAGGGAGCCCTCGGTTCAGAACAGTGATGGCATCTTTTCCAGATTCGTCTTCAACTCGAATGAACCTCTTCTGCGGCTGAATTCCTGAAGGTTTCTCAGGGTAGGTTGATTTTGTCCTGTCTAGCTCTTCTTCAGAAGGTACGATTTCAGGCGCCCCGTCACGCACCATGCAACCAAAGTGAGTAGATGTGATTGATTTGTTGCTTTTGAAGGGCAAGTCGAAGCAGATTCGCAGCCTATGGTCTTTTCCGGTGTTCACAATTCTAGTCATTACTTCAATCCTTGGAGAATCGCGATAGAATCTGAACTTGGATTCAACAGGAATCTTGGTGTACCCTTTCCTTTTCCCGCGAGAGGCATCAATGCTTTCATGGATTTCCAATGACATTGTTTGCCGAATCTCTGCAATAATTGGCCCTTTAGCTAAGATCTCCCTCTTAATACCAAATGGCCTTGCCTTTTCTGCTTCAACGCGGCCAAACGTGTATTCATCGCCACGGTCACCTAAGTCTTCGAACACATGGAGTCTTCCATAGAGCAGACCAGTTTCTCTGTTTAGAAGTCCCAATGAGCCATCTTTGCTGAACGTAACTTCGTAGAATCTATTACTCACATGGTCTGATCCGACTTCAAGAACTGCTTCCTGTGAACATTCAGGGCTTTTCTCAACCGGGAACAGCTGTGTGAATGTCCAGGGTTGCAGAGGCACGAAGGAAGCATAGACACTTTGAGTTGGACGTGCTGCAACTAGATGCACTTTCTTGAATTGCCTACTCTCAATCATATGTATTGCTTCGCGTTTGAACGCCTCCATGTCAAATTCTCCAACCGGATGCCTATCAGCGATGAATCTAACCTCTAGGAGCCCAGGTTCATCTCCCTCAAAGAATTCGACACCATTGATGTAGAAGTCCATCAGCTTTCTACCAGGAAGAAGCTTCATTCCCATCTTGGCCATCCTGAGCCCGACTGTCGTTTCAAAGAAGATGTCCTCCTTTGATTTAACCGACTGCACGTCATACAGCTTGCCATCTGGAGCTCTCAAACCATTAACCACCTTTTCCTTTGGATATGAGAATTCAAAATACACCGGATTATTCTTGGTGCCTGAGGCACTAAAGGCAATCAAGGTTGAGGCTTCTGATGGGCTAGCAATCTTCTGGAGATGACTCCTAGCTTTGTCAATTACGCTCTCTCCAATTGATTCGGCCCACGAGAATCTTGCCTTCATTTCATCATGTGTCTGGTCGACTGAACAACCACAGATAGAATCGTGAGGATGGTTTTTGAGAAGCCATTTCCAGGCTGTTTCCATGTATCCTGTGGGGTATTCGTGGTTGAGATGGAACCAAAGCAGAGAGCTAATTGGCTCCACTGTCATGGTCAGCAGGTCCTCAACTTTCCGATTCCAGATCTTAATCCACATGCGAGCTGAGTATGTGTCTTGGAGTAGCGGTGCTCTTGCTGGTGAACGAAACTCTCCAATGAAAGTGGGGGGCTGAAACTCAGCTTCTGAGATGGCCTTTTCAAGATGGTCAACATAATCCCGCAAGGATCCAATGGATATGTCAATTCCTTCCTTTCTCATTCTCTCAACATAGTCTATGGCAAATGGTTGAGGGAACCGATGGTCTGAACCATTCATTAAGAGATAAACTGGAACTGGTGAGAACGGCTCCAGCTCCTTGATATTGCCGTTTATGACATCAACAAAGCTCTCATAGTCTTCAGGGAGTATGGCAGTATTTCCATAGCCTCCTGGAAGGTACACTCCATTAATCATTGCTTCGGAGGCTTGATGAGATTTCCAAGTGAAGGGGACTGTCATCACTTCTGGAGGAACACCTCTCCAGAGAACGACCGTCTTTAATGTTGTAAGATCATTCAAAAGCTGCGGGATTGCTGATGAATGTCCAAAGCAATCAGGAAGATAGGAAATATCCATGAGAGGTATATCAAGTCTTTTCGCAAGGACATAGCTGTACTCAAGATTTCTGATTAGACTTTCCTGGCCGACCAACCATTCATCAGGTAGGATATACCAAGGTCCAGCAGTTATGTTTCCTTTCTTGATTCTCTTTAGAAGATCCTTCTTCCTCTCGGGCCTTATCTCGAAATAGTCCTCTAAGACAACAGTCTGACCATCAAGCATGAATCTGTAATCATGCTCATCCAGAATTTCAAGGAGTTCGTCAATCAAACTCACAAGCTTTATTCTGAATTTCTGGAAAGGCAAGTACCATTCTCGATCCCAATGAGTATGAGGAACAATGATGGTCTTGGGGTTCATCAGCACCACAAGTGCTCAGTGTCCAAACGTAGTTATGTTTCTACTTGTTTTTATGCTGGTTTCTTTGGTCTGCGTTTGATGTGCAACAACTTCTTGATGTCCTCAAGATTGGTGAAGGGTGGAACTTTGATGTGCATCCATCTGCCATCATGGTATTGCTTGGTGCCCTTGAAGATTTCGACAATTTCTGAACCGAACTCGTCCTTTGAGTTCTCGAATTTCTCTACTTCTTTCTTACCAAAGATGACGAGTATGGTGAGCTCGTTCTTCTTAGGG
>JBHLND010000191.1:0-5675 GCA_048937485.1 Promethearchaeota archaeon | reverse complement strand
GCTTCACAGGAATTCCATACTCTGATTCGACTCTTTCTCTAAATGCCTCTCCTTGCGCTGGATAGCACAATGTATCTATAGCAATTATGAAGTTGTCCAGAATAATGGCGGCTGCATTTACACTGAAATGATCCTTGTAGGTGGCAACTACCACACGGGGAGTTGGTTGAATAAGGTCAAATCTGAGATTAGCAGGGAGTTCATTCATTCTCATAGAACAGCCCGAGCTTTCCTGTCAAGTTATAATCTCACTTCTAAGCAAAAAGCGGTCGTGTTCTATCGCTAATTCTTGGCCTCTCGCACAGCTCTACTTCCTAGTTGCTAGTCCGAGTATTCTTCTGGCCTCGTCAGATGTCGCTATTTCTCTTTGTAGGTCCTGGGCTATGGTTCTGGCGCGTCTAACAAACGCCTCATTTGGAGCTAGTTCGCCCTTGCTATAGTAGATGTTGTCCTCTAGGCCCACCCTCACATGTCCTCCTAGGAGAATTGAAAGGCTTGTGGTTTCTAATTGTGTCCTCCCTACTGCAGCTACTGAGAAGGATGAATCAGAAGGCAGCTGTCTAATCATGTGAGTGAGATTCTCTGGCTTTGCCGGGACTCCGCCATCCACGCCAAGCACAAACTGGAAATGCGCTGGAGGTTGGACAAGCCCTTTTCGCACAAGCTTGATTCCCTGCTGAATGAATCCCAAATCGAATATTTCCAATTCAGGTTTAATCTTCATTTCCATCATTCTTGAAGCAAGGAATTCGATTGTTTCTGGAGTGTTGGCATAAATGATTGGAGGGCTCCGCCCTGCAAAATTAATAGAGCCTGTTGTCAGACTAGCCATTTCTGGACCTGTCTTTAATGGTTCAGCTCTATCTTCATCCGACTTGCCTGCCACACCGCTTGTGGACACCATCACAATGAGCTTGGTTTTCTTTCGAATCCTGTCCACAGTTTCTTTGAATAACTGAAATTCACTTGTTGGGTCCTCATTCTTGTCCCGACAGTGGATGTGAACAATTGATGCACCTTCCTGCTCGCATAGGTATGCAGTTTCCGCTATCTCCTCCGGCGTGACTGGCAGATATGGTGTGTCTTTCTTCCGAGGGACTGACCCAGTGGGTGCGACAGTAATGATTAATTTCTCCATGCAGGCACTCCCTTGTAGCAAGCCAGTGCAATACAGGAGCAATGAGCTATTTCTGTTCTTCCTAGGCAGAAGTGTATCTCATCAGGATGAGTAGGAAACTTGATTTCTCAGCATGTTCTAGGCTAGGTGGCAAGCGGTTCTCCTGCATGCAATCCATTAGAAAAGCATGACAGAGGTTAGATATTATGACCTTAGACTTGGTTGTAGCAAGTGGCTCTGTGGTGGATGGAACGGGCAATCCCTGGTATAGGGCAGATATCGGGATAAATCAAGGAAGAATATCAGCGATTGGAGATTTGACAGAAAGAGATCGCAGGAGAACTATTGATGCTTCAGGTCTTGTAGTGGCCCCGGGTTTTGTGGATATCCATACTCACTCAGACTTGTCTCTACTCCTGAATCCATTTGCAGAGAGCAAGATTATGCAAGGTGTAACCACCGAGGTGTTGGGCAATTGTGGTATTAGTGCGGCTCCGATAATTCCAGACCGCTTGAAGGAGTTGAGAGAACTCTGGGGGCCGGAATCAGAGCATTTGGATTTGGACTGGGAAACTACAGCAGACTATCTTGGCAGGTTGGAGAGGCAAGGCGTATCCTTGAACGTGGCTACATTGGTAGGACATGGCACAGTACGAACTTCGGTAATGGGCCTAGAGAACAGAAATCCTACCGAAACGGAACTCTCAGAAATGAAGCGTTTAGTTGACTCGTCGATGGCCGAAGGTGCTTTTGGCCTTTCTACTGGCCTAGTGTATCTACCAGGTTCATTCGCCAAGACCGAGGAAATCATCGAGCTCTGCAGAGTCGCTGCACACCACGGTGGCTTTTACGCCTCGCATATCAGAGGCGAAAGGGAAACTATAGTAGAGGCGCTAAAGGAAGCAATCCGCATTGGGGAAACCGCAGGAGTTCCTGTCCAGGTTTCTCACAATAGTCCGAAATATGGAGGCCATGGTAGCTTTGAAGAGATGGCGGTTCTATATGATATGGCTCGTGCCCGCGGACTTGATGTTACCATGGATAATGATGCTCATACAGACCTGAATCCAAATCTCACGCAAGTCTTGCCTCAGTGGGTTCAGGCTGGCTCGAAGGAGAAGATACTAGAGTGGCTGAGTGACTCAGCTTCGCGTGAGAGGATCAAACGCGAGATGCTGGATGATGTGTACCCTGGCCCTGGCTACTGTGGATTGGTAAAGCATGGTCGATGGGACAGGATATTCCTCTTCAAGGCGGCGGTGAATGAGGACCTCCTAGGCAAGAGTTTCGCGGAGATTGCAGAAAGCAGAGAAGTGGACCCACTTGATCTCCTCTTGGATTTGATTGTTGAAGAGGATGGGGCAGTGTCTGCAATTTTCAACTACATTGAGGAAGATGACATTCGGACCCTTCTGAAGCATCCACTTATGATGATTTGCAGCGATGGTAATGCCATTGCTCCTCATGGTGTGCTTGCAGATTTGTACGGGTACTATCCTTGCTGCTATGGTGAGTTCCCTTACATTCTACAGAAGTACGTGAGAGAGGAAAAGCTCCTTACACTTCCCGAGGCAATTAGAAAGATGACCTCATTTCCGGCGCAAAGACTCGGCCTTAGAGATCGCGGGCTCATTAGACTTGAGTCGTGGGCAGACATGGTGGTCTTCGATCCTGATGCAATCAAGGATAGAGCAACCTGTCATTACCCATATGAATTCCCGCTCACTAACTACCCTCACCAGTATCCTCAAGGAATTGAATGCGTTATTGTGAACGGAGAAGTTGTTGCGTTGAAAGGTAGCCACCTAGGGATAGCTCCAGGCAAGGTTCTCAGGCATTGATTCTAGGTTGCTTATTGCCGTTAACGACCAACCTGAATTAAAATTCAGTCAAGCCGAGCCTGCAATACTCAATTCAGAAATTAGAATTGGAAGGCTTATTAAATCTCAGGGCAATCTGTAGGCTATTCAGGGACGCGTGGGTCGACTATGGAGCCAATTGGAACTATCACGATGTATTTTCCTTTCTTGGAAGGTGAGACCACGGAAATATTGCAGGATATCATGAATAATGCATACAACTACTATGATTTTGTTCAACGTCTTAATGAAAGGGTACTGAGCAATGGTTGTCCCGATTCAGTGATATATTTCGCAATACACCATTCGGCATTGCTCCTGGATATAGATAGTATTGATTCCATTGCCAAGAAATATGGCAAAATCCCAATACTTCGACCCAATCTATTCTATGCCAGTGTACATCAAGGTAACTCGGATGACACCGTCAAAGTCCACGAATCCGCAGATGCTATACTGTCCTCAAATCCTCCAATTTGGCTAGCAGCTGACATGCGATGTCTGAAATTCGAAGTTGACATGCTGAACTATCCTCAAACACTCTATGACACAGAAAACTTGGATGCCTTAATGAAGATCATTCAAGACACGCCTGGTTTGAAGTTCTATGAAACTACTGTGTATGATTGTTTACGGGAGAAAGCTGTCAAGGATGGGGACACTGAAGAAGTAATCAGATGTGTTGAACGTGCAATTGAAAGTGCTGAGGAATTCGACGATGTCGTTCGATTGGCATATCACCTCCGGACGAAATTCGCATTCCTTCAATATACGGACCGAGTGGAAGCAAGGAAGCTGCTCATCAGGGCCCGAGATATCATGGAATCACTAGGTCACAAGGCTGGTGTTGCATCCATGCTTTACTTTCTGAGTAAACTGGAGGCAATACGCGGGGAGTACAACTCAGCAATTGACCGTAATTTGGAAGTAATCTCGATAAGAGAGGCTATGGAGCTGCCAAAGGGACCATATTCCCTAATGCTCTCAACACTACACAATGTCATCCGCAATCCTGAATCCGGTTTGGAATGGGCGAGAATGGCTGAGGTAGATTTCGAGCATGATCCTGCCGTAAAGCCCAGAGCCATTCTTAATCAGGCTTGGGCACTTATCCTAATGGGGAAAAACACCGAGGCTCTTATACTCATTGATTCTGTTCGCGAAACCATCATGAAATCAGGTCTTGAGATTCTGCTTGGCTGGCTCTCCTTTGTTTCTGGTGTTTATGAAATGTCAAGTGGCGACTATGAATCAGCCGCTAGAAGCATTGAGGATGCAATTGAAGTCTATGAGAAGAAGGGTTCAATGGATAACCTTCTGATCTTCCACCACCACTTGGCCAAGATTGACGTGATGCTTGCGGATATATCTTCCAATGAATCCAGTGATGGTCTAGCTCTTCCATGGCTTGCTTTGCTAGAGGAGAAGGCCGTTTCTGAGGATTTGCCTGGAATCCTCGGGCAGGTGCATCTACTCAAGGCTGAGCTTGCCCTTGCGTTGAATGATGATGATGGTCTACGACTGTCAATAGATAAGATTCGTTCACTCGGCAAGGAATCCAGTATGGAGTTCTTGAATGACGAACTTGATCTGCTGTTGCTACGTACTTAGTTTCATTAACTCATATTCACGGAAAACTGTAAAGTCTAGTTTAGTCTGTTCCATCTCCTCGAGGCGGCGATCGACATCATCCAAAACGGACCAGGGTCCTAGGCCCAAGAAGATGTGTTCTAGGAATTTCTTTTTGCACCAAGGCTCTTTGCTAGCTCGCTGCTGTCTTAGGATTTTTCTAGTGACATACTCACTAATCTCATAGGTTGTCCATTTCCTGAATTTCCATCTTGTGCCCCTTCGGTGTTTGAACTCAAATGCTATTTCAGCCGCAAACTTGGCTCCTTCTTTCACTCCATTGATGAGCATCTCGGGTCTGTTCAGAAGGTAGTTCCAAGCGGGAATTTGGTCAAGACCATGAGTGGCGGACTCCGTATCGAGATTAGCCACTGCCAAGTCATATAGATCGGGACCACTTCCTCTCTTAATGAAGCTGGCTAGTTTATTCAAAAGATCCTCATCAATTTGGATCATTCTGATAATTTCTCTAAAAGCACGTCTTGTGGTTCTTTTATCAAAGTTGCTCCACATACTTGCAATCCTCCTTATTACGCAAATTGGTCTACAATTAAGGAGATTCTACAATAAAAGGATGATTATTTCGAAAAATAGCTGATAGAAGCAGGAGCTGCTATTTGGCCATGTATCAAGATAAAAAGGAAAGGTTGTTCTCCTATCTTCCTACGATTGCTTCTGTTTCAGACAACATACTCCTACGACAATAATCACAATGACAACCCCCGTCAAGAAGAAGGGACTAGTAATGATCCCCCAGATTATGTCCAGCATTGATTGAGTTTCAGTTTCCATTTTCGTGACATTGATCCGAATTCCTTCCCATAATTCGCCATTAATGTATAAATCGACGATGAAGATGCGTGACTCTCCAGGTGCAACTGTCTCATTAACATCTACAATGAAGTCGAGTGTTACATTTTCATTGCTAGCTAACGGGCATGAAGAATACACACGAATGGAAGCATTCCAATAATCAGAGAAGTCGCCTTCTTGTCTTAACTCAATATATGGAAAGACTTCGTTTTCAGTAGGATTTCCAATATAGAAGCTTACGTTTCCAGGAGATGTCA
>JBHLND010000190.1:0-5728 GCA_048937485.1 Promethearchaeota archaeon | reverse complement strand
CATCAATGTTGTCGATCACGAACACAGTCTTCTTTCTGGCAGAAGCAGCGGTTCGTTTGAAATTCATCCAGAGAATATCTAGGTCGAAAGCTACGGTGATTGGAGTGTCAGTCTCCTTGTGTATCTTGTCATTTAGTTCAGAAATTATCTCTAGTGTATCTTTTCTTCTCGCGTCTACATAGACCGTGTACGCATCAAACTGTTGAGGTACTAGCTTGGTCAAGAAGTAACGCGAGAAGACAGTCATCCCCACTCCAGTAATGCCGTGGACTAGGCAGTTTACGCCGTAGTCTTCCTCATAGCAGTCTCGGTAAATCCCATCGATTGTTTCCAGTTCCCTATCTCTGTGAAGGAGCTTCTCAGGAACATAGTACGGGTCGAATAGACCCTTTGGGCTACGATGTGGGCGTACCATTCCTATCATATTCTGGTCTTGTATAGGGTATATAAGCACCTGACTGAGATGACCGAAAGTATTCTCCCATTGCTAGACCATCGAGCTGAGAACATCATCACATTCTTCGTCAAGGATGAAGCTATTGAAGCCTTGGCCAAGCACTTTCCTAATCTGCTCAACTCGATCTCTTTTTGCTTTATCACTGAATGGCCACTTGTGTTCAGGCTTTGGAGTAACACCAAGTTCTTCGCATTTGTCCACGATGCCGAGTAGAATCTGTAACAACTCAGACCCCGTTTTCCCTTCAGGTCTTATCTCACGTGAATGGAGTATGATTCCGTAGGTCGGGCTATTGTTACCGAGATACCATTTGCTTGGAGCGTGTCCATACTTTCCAAAGGGAACAAGGTTGTTGCTTTGCAGTAGTCCATCAATCTCATCCAAGGCATATTGCATGTTACGAAGACTCTCTTCGTGGAACCCATACCCCTCAAAGAGAGCAAATTGCACGCCTTCCTTTGGATTGCGTTTGGGCAGCTTAATGCGAATGTCTTTCATTCGGCCTAGACCTTCTTTATCCAACCTCTGGATATCAACGAACTGCTTCAATTCATCTTCATAGGTTTCTGGATATTGGAGAATCAAGAGCGGCGGGTTGAAGCCTTCGCGAACATCAGGATGTGCAGTAACGATGGTTTCACCATATCGAATCGGACTATTCCTCTTAATCATCTTGTCTACAGCTTGCCCTAACTGATTGCAATCACCAAATTCTGCCAGGGCTCCCACTAATTTCTCACTAGCTAGCGGACGAATGATGACTTTCAGCTCCGTGATGAATCCAAGAGTGCCATGTGAACTGGCTAGATCGTGAATGTTCATTCCTATCTTATTCAACTCGGCCTCAAGATCAGGGTCATCAGAGCTAACGCCATCATGACTGACTGTCAGACGTCGTCCATCATACGTAACCATCTTGGCTTTGATAGTGTTGTCTCGCATGGTGCCATTGACCCAAGTGTCATTTCCGCCTCCATCAGTGCTGAGAATGCCTCCGACGGTTGCTATGTCGCGACTACTTGGAGCAACATAGAACTTCATCCCAATTGGTTCAAGAATGGCATTGATTTCATCCGGTGTAGCACCTGGCTGAACATCAGCATAACCCAGCTCTTTTGATATGTTGAGTACCTGAGTCATCTGAAGGCTGCTCATCATGATGCGTTCTCGGTCCCCGCCTGTACAAGCTCCGCTTAGACCAGACCCGCCTCCCTTAGGCGTGACCTCATATCCGTGCTCACGGGCAAATGCAATGGCTGCGAGAACGTCTGCCTCGGTTCTGGGGTAATAGACTCCCCTGATCTTCTTGAAATTTAGCCTGTAGTACATCGAAGCATTAGCGCCTATCGCTATGTCTCTTAATTTCATTCTGAGCCGGTGCCTCCTTTGGTAGCACTGTCAAGTAGTTCAACAATGTCCTTTGTCTTGTTGTCGCTTGCTAGGAGCTGCTCTCTACATGATGGACAGGCAGTCACCACGGTAGTGTTTCGCAGTCTTTCCTTGGCCTTTCTAGCCTGAATGATGATTTCGCTTAGGCCTGGGTCGGTCATCCTGAGCAGTCCGCCACCACCGCAGCAACTTGCTTCCATCTCGCGGTATTCGACTCCCATCTTGCGAAGGAGTGACCTCGGCTCTGTCTTTATGCCTAGAATCCGATGAAGCTCGCAGGGATCGTGATATGCTAGGTCCTCTTCCTTATCATACTTGGGAGTCGCCGAAAACTGCCTATCGAAGAACTGAGTATGATGAAGCGGTTCGACTCCCTCTAGATTGTGATGCTCCTTCAGCTGAATTAAGCACCCCGGACAGCAGGTTATCACGTTCTTCGCCTGTGCGTCTTTGATTATGGACTTGTTATGCTTGCGAAGCTCCTCGGCTCCCTCTTCATCACCCATAAGATACAATGGGTGGCCGCAGCAATTCTCCTCAGCTCCCATTACTAGGTAATCTGTGCCTAGTCTCTCAAGCATCATGAATAGCGACCGTAAAACATCCATCTGACTACCTCGAAATGACATCAGACACCCAAGGAACACCATGACGTCTGCGGTCTTGCCCTTTTCATAGAGTCTATTCTCGAGACCCGGAATGTCATCCTCCAACTCGTCCAACCAATAGACTGCCCTATCTTCAGGATCAAGACCATAGATATTCGCCACGTTTGCCAACGAATCCCTGAGGGCATCAAGGTACCCGAACTCCTCAGGAGCCGTTTCTAGAGCCTTTGCCCTTTGCTCATGCCAGATTCTCAGGAGGTCAACATCGGAAGAACAGACCTCCGAGCATCTTCCGCAAAGAGTACACTGGAACAATAGCCTTCGAAACTCCTTTGCAAGCTCCTCATCTTCCTCGATCTGATCCATAACTTGTAGAAGGTAGGCCTTTCCTCGAGGGGAGAACTGCTCCTCTCCAACTGCATCAAAGAGAGGGCAGAATTTAACGCATGATCCACATCTTACACACTTATCATAGGACATCTTTGCTTCTCCGCTTCACAAAGCTGTTCAATTGCTCCATCTATTGAATAATAGTCTTGTTGATAGCTGCGGTTTTCATTTCCAAAAAGAAGTGGAGTGCGGCAGTAAGTCTGCCGCATGGAATATTGAGATATTATGTCGGAGGTGCCTTTGGAATGTAGCCCTCTTTATAGAGCATCTCAGATCCTGCACGTGCGACTCTGATAACATTCTCTGCATGCTTGTAGAGGTCTTTCTCCTCCCAGTGCTTCTTTGCGATTCCCTGCTCGATGGCTTTCATGCCAACTGCCGTAGCCTCTAGCGGATAGAGCTCCCATTGGTCCATTGTAGGGATTACCTTCTTCTCCGAGGCTTCCTTGGCACCGAGATCTGCCAGCGCCTGAGCCGCGGCGATGCACATTTCATCTGTTATTGTTGACGCTCGGACATCAAGGGTTCCACGGAAGATACCCGGGAATCCCAATGAATTGTTGATCTGGTTATCAAAATCGCTGCGACCAGTACCGACGATTCGGGCTCCCGCCTCCTTAGCATCCCAGGGCCAAATCTCTGGCAATGGATTGGCACAAGCAAAGACGATTGAGTCAGACGCCATCTTGGCAACCCACTCTTTCTTTATTGAACCTGGTTGAGGTACCGAGGCTGAGATGAGCACGTCCACTCCTCCAATAACCTCACCAAGCCCTCCCGTCATTCTGTCTGGGTTGGTTTTCTGAGCAAGGTCATATTTGAATGTGTCATACTCCTTTTCAGCTACTATGTCTTCACGGTCTGCATAGATTGCGCCAGTACTGTCTACCATCACAACATTCTTCGGGTCTACACCAGCCGCAAATAGTAGGAATGCAGTCCTTGTGTTGGCTGCACCCACGCCCACAAGGGCAACTCTGACACTCTCTATATCTTTCTTTACTACTTTCAATCCTCCGATGACACCAGCTAGAACAACTGTAGCGGTTCCCTGTGCATCGTCGTGCCAGACAGGGATATTCACTTCTGGGTCGTTCCTAAGCTCTTCAAGCACCTTGTAGCACTTCGGCTTTGAGATATCCTCAAGGTTGATGCCTCCGAAGGATGGCTGCAATAGCTTGACAAACTCGATGATCTTGTCCGGGTCCTTTGTATCAACGCACACTGGCCAAGCGTCCACGCCGCCAAGATACTTGAAGAGAATTGCCTTCCCTTCCATCACTGGTCCAGCTGCAAGGGGCCCAATGTCTCCGAGACCAAGCACTCGAGTACCATCGCTGACAACGGCGACCATGTTTCCTTTGTTTAGCATCTCATAGGCCTGCTCAGGGTCCTTCTCAATGGCACGACACGCAGCAGCAACACCCGGTGTGTACCAAATGGCGAAATCCGAGAAATCTCGTACAGGCGCCTTGCCAATGCTCTGTATCTTCCCCTTATAGAATGGGTGCATTATCATGGCATCCTTACTTGGCTTCTCAGCTTTCTTCTTTAATTCCTCAACTGTGAGTTTTTCTTCAGGCATTATACAAGCCTCGTTAGCTTGTTCGACGGCATCTACATCACCGTCTGACACATTCGGGGGGCTTGGTGCTTCGATTAAAATGTATGGCTTTTGTCCTCGAAAACAATGCCCCTGCACTTTGATTGATAAGGAAAGTAATTCTCTGGGAAATTGGTCGATTTTATGAAACAAGAGCCTGGAGATGAATTTCATAGGGCAACGAAGTATGAGAGAGGCAAACTGCCTGGTCATAGACTGGACTGGAGTACCAAGCCTGATGTGTACAAGGAGTATCCAAGTGCACCATCCATCACCCTACCTCCCCCGAATGTCCAAGGAGGCCAAGGTCTCTGGGATACTCTGAAAGCCAGGAGAAGCGTTCGTGCTTACAAAGAATCTGCCATTTCTCAAAATGATCTCTCGCAGATGCTCTGGGCAACTCAAGGAATCACGGCCAGATTTCATGACCATGAACTCAGAACTGCTCCTTCGGCAGGGGCACTGTATCCAATCGAAACCTATCTATGCATCAATAGGATTGAAGGAATCGATCCAGGAATCTATCACTATAACATCAAAGAGCATTCACTTGAGCTTATCAAAGTTGGAGATCACTCCAAATCAATTGGAAAGGGTGCCCTGGATCAAAAGATAGCTGAGAGAGCCGCTGTTGTTTTCATTTGGAGTGCAGTTTTTCAACGCTCAAAATGGAAATACCTTCAGCGTGCATACAGATATGTGTTCCTCGATGCGGGTCATCTTGCTCAGAATCTTGCTCTATCTGCTGTAGCTCTAGGGCTTGGGAGTTGCCAAATCGCAGCCATCTACGATGATGAAATGAACGAGACCTTTGGACTTGATGGCATCGATGAGAGCATTTTCTATCTGAGCAGTGTCGGTCATCCAATGCGAGAACACCAGGAGTCCTAGAGCTTCAGACCCCAATAGGATGCAATTTGATCTGCATGTTCTCCTGACTTCACCCGATCAAGCCCTTCAGAGCCGCCAAAGATTGCTTCGATCCTACCGTCTTCATCAATTAGGAATGTGATTCGCTTGACTCCCATTCCAAGAATGTTGAGCTTGCTGTAGGCTCCGTACTTCTTTGCTATCTCCAGGTCTTCATCCATCAGGATTGAGAACGGAAGACTGTACCTTTTCCTAAATTTCTGATGCAGTTCCGCCGATCCTCCAGAAATGCCAAATATCGGAATTCCTGACCCTTCGAAAAGCTGGTAGCTGTCTCTTATAGAACATGCTTCAGCTGTGCAACCCGGAGTGAAATCCTTCGGATAGAAGTATAACACAATCTTCTTCCCT
>JBHLND010000189.1:0-5742 GCA_048937485.1 Promethearchaeota archaeon | reverse complement strand
TTATCGCTTCGTACAACTGATGCCCGCCGTCAGTTAAGGCAATCCCGAGGAGAATCGTATGAGTAGCAGCTACGACTATCTGTTCAAGGTCGTTGTTTTGGGCGAAGGTGCTGTAGGCAAGACTGCAATTGTCACCCGATTCTCGCATGGATTCTTCCGTACCGATTACAAGACTACGATTGGGTCGCAGTTTGCTGTGAAGAACATCGAGGTTCCAAATTCTCTGGGAGAGGTAATGACGGTGAAGCTGCAAATTTGGGACGTGGCCGGACAGTCACGCTTTCAGATTCTCCGACCGATGTACTACCGAGGTTCCAACGGTGGCTTGCTTGTCTATGACGTGAGCCGACGAAGAACCTTCATGCTTCTTGAGGAATGGATTGATGAGCTCAAGAAGGCAATTGGGAAGGAAATCCCACTAGTTTTGGTTGCCAACAAGACAGACCTGCCTGACAGAGTTGTTGAGCCTAAAGAGGGCCGTGAGTTTGCTGACTCTCATGGGATGCCTTATGTTGAGAGCAGTGCGAAGACCGGTGAGGGAGTCATTGACATCTTTGAAGAACTTGGTACGACACTCGTGAAGCGACGTGAAGAAGGTATTCGTTAGTTCTGACTATTTCTCTGCCAAACTCAATACCACCTGAACTCATGATTACCAAAAATAGTCAGCACTCCTCGGAGGCCAAGAGGGATATTCTCACCTCTGGATTCACTCGATGCTCGCAGTCTGCTTGCCGAGTGGTCGAACAGGACGAGCTCGTTACACGAAAGCAATGGGGAAATGTCAATCTCACGAAGTACCCGAGACTTCAGTTCAATCTCTTTGATAGGACCGCCAGAGAGCGGTCCCAAATCAATATGCCTGAACTTATTGCCACTGAGACGTAGAGAAGAGAGGTTCTTGAGTGATGACAGAGGGGCCAGATCAACCGATTGAAGCCGATTGTTGGTCAGGTCTATCTCATTCAGGAGATGACAGTTACGCAATGGAGTGAAGTCAATAGACCGGAGCTGACTATCAACAATGATGATTTCCCTGAGTACTGTGGCATCTTCCAATGGAGAGAGGTCAATATCCGTAGCCTTACAACTATCTATCCTGATGGATGTCAAACTGTCATAGTTCATCCCTGAGAGGTCAACTTGTTTCATCTCTAGTCCCCCTCCGATAAAGAGAGTTGTAAGATTCGCACATATGGACAGGGGTGAAAGGTCAATACTAGTGAAATTCGGACATGACAAACGTAGTTTCTTTAATGATGGAGTGACGATTTTTGAAAGATCCGCATCTACGAGTTCGGTTGAAAGAATTATCTCAGTTGCTTCAGGATGTCTCTCAGCAAATCCCTCCATGTCTGTTTCAAGGTATTGCCGGTTGTCACCTTCTACTTTCTCTGTAAAAAGAATCTGGACCTCAGGGCCTACCAGCGTATGTTTCCGTCCCATGAATATCAATTGACATTAGGCATCTCATCCTAAAAAGATGTTCAGTCATGAATCAACTCTGAATGACAACAAAGATATTCCAGGGCAAGATTGGGTCTTGGATAAATCCACACTACCCAGCGCAATTTGGGCAATTTCTCTATTTCCTATCCCAACTCATATCAGGACGAACGTCTTCTCCTAAGTCTGACAATGCCAAAGCCAGATGAACAATATCCTGTAAATACTATCCCTCCATTAGCCTGGGCTCTAAAGCTCTACTTCAAAGCAAGAGGGCGCTTCAAGAAGAAGGGGATTGTAGAAGTCATCTTTCCAGTTGGTCATCACAAAGAACGTAGACAGAAGAAGGGAGTTCATGAGATTATTCTATGGATCTCAGGGCAGAATCTCTACCTCCGCTCTCGATGCACCTTCGACAAGGAATGTGAGGCAAACATTGACCGTGTGGACGCTAGTGATAGAGAGGCAGTGAAGACATTACCCTGGGACCAACTAAACAATCGGGCTTTCTTCAAGACTCTGCAGAAATGGATAATTCGACTGGATCTGGACTTTGTCACAATAATCCGCGCACTCAATACTGTTGCAGACAGAAGAGTGGAGATCCCTCTCACAACACGGTTTGGGAAGACTTTCGAAAAGTTCAACGAGTATCGAGTGACAAGATGGCCTGAAGGTTTAACCCCAGACAAGAAGGAGGACTATCTTGAGGAAGTGCTGCTCAGGGTTTCTTTCTGGATTAGGGCTGCAGTCGAGGTTGATGCTCTGATAGGATGATCCATGGAATGCAATTAGAAACGCTAAAGACAGAGTAACATGCGGTTGAGAATAAGGAATGTGAAAGGTCAATGATTCTGGGTCTGCTTGTTAATCCAATTGCAGGCATGGGCGGCCGAGTTGGTCTCAAGGGGACAGACGGTGTTGTCGATGAAGCTATCAAGCGTGGTGCTGAACCCGTAGCCCCTCTTCGAGGTGCCGAGTTTCTAGATGCACTCAAGCAGATTCTTTCAGTGGCAAACATGGACCTCCAGCTGATCACATGTCCTGCCGAGATGGGTGCGAGAATTACAGAAGATGCAGAAATCGATCACAGAACTGTCAACCTCCCAATTGATGAGACAACATCTGCTGAAGACACCAAATCATGTGTTCTTCAGCTCTACAGAGCAGGCGTCCGTCTTCTTGTCTTTGTGGGAGGTGATGGGACAGCGAGAGACATTCTTGATGCCGTAAATGAAAGCAAACTATCAGACTTGCAAGTCTTGGGTGTTCCATCCGGCGTTAAGATGTATAGCGGCATATTTGTCATAAATCCCCGAGATGCTGCCGAGGTTGTTCGACTTGTTTCCCAAGGGAGTGCTGCAAGCACAGAGTTTGAGATAATGGACGCAGATGAAGAGGCAATTCGCGAAGACCGTTTTATCATTCGCCTCTATGGATATCTGAATGGTCCGTCCGTTCCTGCCCGGTTTCAAGGCGCAAAGCAAGCCAGTCCTGAAACAATCGATGAGAGCGAGGCGCAGGAAGCAATAGCACGATTCGTAGTCGACTCGATGTTTCCAGAAGGAAGCTACATTCTAGGACCCGGAACCACAGTAAAGAAAGTGACTGACATTCTGGAGGTTGAAAAAACCACACTTGGTGTTGATGTTTACAAAAGCAAAGAAATCCACAAAGATGTAAATGAAGCGAAGATTCTCGAACTAATTGAGGACTTCACCAAGGCTTGGATTATTGTGTCCCCCATTGGCCATCAGGGAATGCTATTCGGTCGTGGTAATCAGCAGATTAGTCCAAATATCATCGAAAAGGTCGGAAAAGAAAGAATTACGGTAATTTGCACTCCAGCGAAGCTTCGGGGGATTGAGGGCGGCACATTGAAGGTCGACACGGGTGACTGTGATGTGGATGAGTCCCTACGAGGTTACATCAGAGTAATAACCGACTATAACGAAATTCGGATGGTGAAGGTGGAATAGGGCAATAGCTGGTGATTACATGATTGTGCTTCTTACTGATTTTGGCGAGTCTGAGTTTGTTGGAATGATGAAGGGAGCTATTCTCAGCATCAATCCTGACATCCAAGTACTTGACCTTACTCACTCAATCACACCACAATCCGTCCGCGAAGGAGCATGGGTTCTCTTGCAGAGCTACAAGGCATTCCCGAAAGGGGCAATCTTTGTTTGCGTTGTAGATCCGGGGGTGGGAACCGCCCGTAATGCTGTTCATGTTAAGACTGAGAACTACTCGTTTATTGGTCCTGATAACGGTCTTATGTATCCTGCAGCTAGTTCTGACGAGATTAGAATTGTGAATGTTCTCAGAATAGACAAAGAAGCAGCCCCTACCTTTCATGGCAGAGATGTATTCGCAAAGGCTGCTGGATTCCTTTCTATTGGTGCATTGAGTAATCGCATTGTGAAAAGCAAATCTGAATTGGATGTACCCCTTGAATTTCGTCTTGACGGAAGAGAGGGTGAAGTTGTACGGATTGACCGATTTGGGAACATCGTAACAAATATTCCCCCAACTAAAGACAGTCAGATTCACATTGTTACAGATGAACTTGACCGAGTCATCGCTCAGTGCAAGACGTACTCAGATGGTCCAGATGATGATATCTTTGCAATTACAGGGAGTGCTGGTACATTGGAAATCTCAAAGAAGAATGGCTCAGCCATTGATGATGTCGAAGTTGCTGTTGGCCACAGAATATTGCTGGAATGAACTGCACTAGGCTTGTTGTTGAGTAGGATAGAAGGTGCACTCGTCTTTGACACAATCCCGATTTAAATGAGAATTCTGGCATGAACCAGATGCTGGCTCGGGGCCCAAATCCACACCATAATCCTCCCTGAGAATTCGAGTTGCTGCTGTAATGCCATAAAGGGTTGACCGCTTGCAGCACCTGACCAAGCCATCAGTGACAAGTTTCAGTGCGGCAATAGTTGCCAAATGTGACGATTTGCGTTCTGGTCCTTTCTTGGGCGTTGATCCCAAATACACCGCGACGGCAATACCAGCACCCACACAGGCTCCACAATTGCCAGCAGAGCCACAGAACCCGCCTGGTATCTTCGATCCTCGTCTAATCCCCTCCTTGATCATCTCTGCAGTGATTTTCTCCCCATTAGGGCGAATCACATCCCGGTTCTTCATTGCAATTAGAAGGGCTGCAGGAACCAAGCTATGATGCTCAGGGCCATGCAATTTGACAGCATGGTGCGCGAAAGCGAATTCAACTACCTCTATCGGGCTTTTGCTTTCATTTGACTCTGCCATTCGTTGAAACAGTTCTATGGCATCTCCAGAATGGCACTCGTCACAAATGAAGTGCCCTTTTGGGCAATAGATTGTTGAAGTGAACTCGAGTCCGCAGTAATCGCAGATATGTTCAGAACCTTTGTCACAGTAAACAAGGGACTCTCCGCAGACCATGCATGCAGTATCAAAAGAAGATGATTTGACCAATCTCGTTTCACTAATACTGAACGCCGTTGTGTCCCTCTATTGAGATTTGTGATGACGCACTTGTAGTGCGTTAATGCAGCTCGGGATGACAGAGCTTAACACCTAAATTGACGTAGATCTACTCTGCCGAGTTACTGGGGACTCAACATGAAGTTCACAATCTTTGAAACAAAGTTTGGTTATTCCGGAATTGTATACCTACTGGAGGATAATTCTGCAACTGTAAAACACGTATTCCTCCCTCGTTCAAAGAAGGCTGTAAAGACAGCCATCATCGACAAATTCGCCGAAGCATTGAGTTCTCCAGGGCATGAGGTGTCCGAGCTAAGGAGCCGCATTCAGAATTTTTTCCTCGGCAAACCAGATCCTATTCCTCAATCTCTTGTAGATTTAACAATCTGCGCACCCTTTCAGCTGTCCGTCCTTATGGAGGAATACGCAATTCCTCGAGGAATGACTTCTTCCTATGGAAGAATCGCCAAGCTATTAAATTCCAAAGCAGTTCGCGCTGTTGGCAATGCATTGGCTAGGAATCCCTTTCCCATAGTAATCCCCTGTCACAGAGCAATTCGTTCTGATAGAACACTTGGTGGGTTCCAAGGTGGTCTTGAAATGAAACGCAGAATTCTGAATCTTGAAGGAGTGAAATTCGACTCAGACGGACGCGTTCACATAGACTGCTTTCTTGACACACCGTAGAGGCATCACACCTAAATACACGTGGCTCCAGCAAATCCAATATGGCTCGCATTGTTGTTATAGGTGGATGCGGAACTGTTGGTAGTATCGCTGTCGAGACACTGGCAAAGTACGATGATTTCT
>JBHLND010000012.1:0-25083 GCA_048937485.1 Promethearchaeota archaeon | reverse complement strand
TGTCATCCACAATCGCCTTCTCAGTTCAGGCTGAGAGTCTTCGGACTGATTTGGAGCGCGAGGTTGATTACGCAGTAGGGGCTGATCTCCGGATATGGTCTGACACTAGGCCCTTCACTTTCAAAGAAACGTTGCTGGAGTACAACGGAATTGCTGAAGTTACTCCAGTCTATACAAGTAGAGGCTCGGTCGGAATTGATGAGGTCACAGTCACGTCTCTTGATGCTTTGGCCTATGCTTCGATAGGGCATTTTGATGAAACCAGTTTCCCTGGTCAAAATGCCGCTGATGCTTTGGCAGTCTTGGCTACCGTACCCCATGGAATAATCATCAGTGAATTTCATGCTGAACGCTGGAATAAGACCGTTGGTGACACGCTCAACATGGAGGTCAGTGCCTTCCTGATTACAAGACTATTCAACTTCACGGTGACAGGAGTTGCTCACAGCGCTCCTGGTTTTGGATATGCGTGGATTGGTGACATTCCCTACTCCGAAACCGGTGCCGGGTTTGGGTTTCAATCTGGATACTCTGGATTTGCACTAACAAACCTAGATTATGTGGCATCAGTTCTGGACAAGTCTGCAACTAATTTGTTCATGGCTGATTTGGAAGATGACGCTGACAGTGATGAGATTCGCGATGGTGTTATGGCGATGTCTGGTACGTATGCCTGGACTCCAGAAACGTTTGATTTGAAGGCTGTCAACTATTCCACAGCTCTGTTTCTGAACACAATTGAGGGTCTCTTTTCTATTGGGTTTGTTATGGCCCTAGTCATGAGCATGTTTGCTCTATCCATATTTCTAGGTTCGGTCGTACGCGAACGTCGGAAAGAATACGCAATTCTACGTGCACTGGGGGGATCCAGGCGGCAGGTTGTGAGCATGGTTTTCTCAGAGTTCGCGGGAGTGGTTCTTGCTTCTCTTGCTGTTAGTTTGGTTTTGGGTACCATCTTCGGTTATATCAACGGATTCCTTCTCTTCCAGATGAGTCCTTTCTCCAGAACACTCGAGGCAACTATTACCATTCCAATGGAGTTCTTGATGATAGTGTTGACTGTTGAAATACTGGCCATGATAGTTGGGGCATACTTTCCTGCAAGAGAAGCAGGTAGGACTGACCCTGCGATTGTGTTGAGGAACTTGTGAGGTGACAAGGATGGGAAATCATGAAACACTCAAGGGAAGCCCTTGGTGGGCAGCATCCTACGCAGTGACCTCCATAAGAAACCACAAAGTTCGCAACATTGGTATTGCGCTCATACTGGCAATCAGTATCTCCATTCCCACAACTGTCTTCGTATGGACCGGGACAGGAACCTCACTAGCAGTGGATGATTATTTCGAAAACAATGCATATCAAATCAACATGAGAGTTCGTGAGTCTCTTACAGACTATGGGCAGTTGGAAGAGGCACGTGACTACGCGCTGGCAAGTCCCTTTATAGAGTACGCCCATGTTGTTCCGTCTTCAATCGGTATCCTCCAAGGCGGGTGGGATGATTGGGACCTGTACAATATGTATTTCCTTAACTATCGGGAGGGAATCAAGGATGGCAGGATTATCCTTGGGAACAACGAAATGCTCGATGCCTTTTCCACAGAACTCGAATGGAGAGGTACACTGCACCTGAATCCTGGAGAGGTAGTCGTATCTGAGTACTTTGCAGAGTCTGCCGCATTGGTACATGGTGTGCAAATCGATGTTGGCAGTCTGATTGATGTAGACCTTCTCCGCTTTGGCGCTAGGCAACGGCCAAAGGATGATGACTGGGCTACTCCAGAAGAACTTGGTCGATTGAGGCTTTCCGGACTTAGAGTGGTGGGCATCTTCAAGGTAGTACGTGTTTCGATGCTAGGCCAGCTGTTTACTTCGCTGGGTCGTCTCAACTGGGATCCAATGGGCGGTGCTGATACGGTCCTAGGCATGAATGATTCGGTGATCATGTTACAGGACCAACTAGATCCTGCAGTGGTGGAGGATGTAACAGAGAGTGGATACTTCTCTCCTGTTGGCCTTCTTCGTGCATCTCCAGAAGGATTGAAGGCTGTGGGAACCACAAGTGTCACCTACAATCTGCTTTCCATCAAAGTTCAAATTGAGGAGAGATTCCTTGACCTTCAGGTTGGAGGGTTGACCAATATTTGGGAGCTTCAAGGCCATATCCAGACATACATTAGAAGTCAGGTATTGATTATTCTCGCTCTTCCAATCATGATTATGGGTCTTATGCTCACAATCTTTACGTCAGAAACCTCAATCTCTTATCGGAAAGGCGAGATTAGTGCCTTGCGAGCAAAAGGTGCTTCGTTTAATCAGATATTCACAGCCGTGATTTGGGAATCCATGGCGTTATCCATAATTGGTTTCACCGTTGGCTTCACATTGTCCTTAATCATGGCTCCACTTATGGGCTCGTCAACCGGCCTATTGACTTTCAGCACTTCGACTTTTCTGATGTATCTCGAGAATACAGTGATTCCCTACCAAGCCGTAATTTTGGCGGCAGCAATTGCGCTATTTCTCCCTGCTGCCTACCTCTTGCATGTTGCTAGGAGGATTGATGTTGTTGAAGTGGGGCAGCCTACTACCAGAAATGAATATGAGCTGCCTGAAGAAACGAATCCAATCATCTATCCCCTCGGCCTTACAGTCGTACTATCACTTCTGGTGGCAATGCCTATACTCGTAGCACCAATTGAATCAGCTGCCCTGATCGAGGTTCTAATCGCTACGCTAGCTCTATTCATTGCTTCCTACTTGGGTTCACGCGGGATGAGAGTGGCTACAGCTTACGCTTCGGGTCGAGCTCGGATATTGATAGGAGAAAAGGCGCTCTATTTGAAGCAGAGTCTTCGAAGGCGTAAGGGGCAATTCATTCCTCTTCTAGTCATTCTGACGCTCACTCTATCAACGACAACAATGATTCTAATTCAAACGCAAAGCATGACAACCGCTTTCGATCGTGAAATGAGATATGCCATTGGCGCAGACATGAGAGTGCATACCTATGGTACTCCCTTGAGCTTCTTTGACACTATTCAGGCGTATCCAGGTGTGGAAGAGGCAGTCCCAGTGATCAATACACTTGCAGGCGTTGGTGCGGATGTATTTTGGCTAGAAGGAATTGACCCATTATCATACCTAACTGTGGGCAACTTCGCACCTGACAGTTTCACGACGGGCACTGCGAACTCCGTCCTCAATTCGCTTAATGAAACGCCAAATGGTATCGTCATTAGTCAAAGGTATGCGAATGTTTGGGGTCGCGAGATTGGCGATACGTTGACAGCATTGGTTGGTACTCCGACTGGAGAGGAGTATGCCAATTTCGAGATTGTTGGAATGATGATGAGTGCTCCTGGTTTTGGCATGGCCTCGACTTTTGATCTTCATGGACAAAGGCCATTTGGAGGCTACTATGGTTTCCAGGCAACAATGGGTGGCTTTGCACTTGTGAATATTGATTATTTGGTCAACCTAACTGACATTGACCGAGTTGAGATTTTCTTTGTTGACATAACAACCTACGAAGAAGTTCAACCGCTTGTGCAAGCCATAGAAATGGACAAGAATGCCAAGATCTATACTGTCGAGAATGTGGATATATCTCAGCTACCTGGTATCAGTCCATTCCTATCAGGAACTCAAGGGCTAACGATGATTAGTTATGTCCTCTGCGCTGCAATGGGCTTTGCCGCTATTGGACTGTTCCTAAGCTCTGCTGTGAGCGAGCGTCAATCGGAATACGCTGTGTTTAGGGCACTAGGTGCACGAAAGAAACAGGTTGTTGCAATAGTGTTTGGAGAGTTTGCAGGAATCATTCTTGCAGCTCTAGCTATCAGCTTCATCCTGGGACTTGTATTTGGCTACGTTATGACTCTCTTGACATTGGGATTATCAACTATATATCCAATCTTGGCAGAGATCATTGCATTTCCTATGATGATTATGGGATTAACACTAACCCTCGAGGGACTAGTGATGATAGTTGCGTGCTATATACCAGCTCGCAGAGCCGGGTCTGTTGACCCAGCACATGTATTGAGAAACTTATGAGGCAAAGAAAATGGTAACAACATCTCAAACTACGGAAGAACTTGACCTATTTGGTGAGATGCCAGAAGACGTGGTCGCAAGTCTTCATAACTGCTACAAAATCTACAAGACAAACGAGCTTGAGGTGGTCGCCTTGAGCGGCGTTTCCGTTCAGATTCTGGAAGGAAAGATAATGGCTGTTGTAGGTCCAAGTGGTTCCGGAAAGACGACCCTAGTGAACGTACTTGGTGGAATCACCAAGGCAACAGTCGGAAAATGCTACTGGGCAAACCTCCGTCAGGACATTACCAAGCTATCTGAGAGAGTCCTCACTGAGGCGCGGCGCTCTTTCATGGGCTTTGTATTTCAGATAAACAACCTATTGCCTCATCTCAATGCATGGCAGAACGTAGAGCTTGCAGCACGTATTGCAGGAGTTCCGCGTCGCGTCAGGAAGGAAAGAGTTGATCGTCTGATCAAGATCGTTGGGTTGGAGGAACGCAGAAGGAACAAAGCAACTACTCTCTCGGGAGGTGAACGTTCTCGAGTTGCCATTGCAAGCGCCCTTGTCAATCTTATCGATACAGAGGGGAAGGGTCTAGTCTTGTGTGATGAGCCTACCGGGGACTTGGACCCAGAAACCGGCGAACGGATTCTTGATCTATTCCAGGAACTCAACGAGACCTTGGGGACATCATTCTTTATCGTCACCCACAGCCAGCAGGTCGCATCCAAGGCAGACGTTACAGTCGAGATTAGAGATGGAGTGATTTCTGGCTTACACCATTCCGGCATTGATCTTGACATGCTTGATACAACCAGAATCGTCAGATTAGATGATAAACACAGGCTACCCATGCCAATGGAGCTGCTTGAACTAGCAGGCAATCCGAAGGAATTCAAGATCTCTTACACTGACAACAAGTTCCTATTGGAACCGCAGACTGCTGATGTGGTGGATGCAATCAGGGTTCGAAAAGCACACAACTGCAGGGTCTGCGGCACTGAGATTCCTCCAGGTAAGTTCATCTGCCCGAATTGCGGAAGTCAGATTACAGTGTAGCAAACAAAGCTCTTACAGCCCGGAACCCGTGTTCTATTGAAAACGGGGTTCCGGCGAGTCCCTTCTTTTGAATAAGGCAACAAGCTCTTCTATGCAGCTAAAGTTACCCATGACTCTCCCAATCTCCCCCCTAACACGTCTTAGAACCCGAGCTCGCTCCAACTCCAGTTCCCGCTCAATGAAACTTTGGAGCGTTTCACCCTCCTCATCAAAATCCGTTAATATCAGGACTTGGCCATTCTCTCCGATCTCAGAAATGAGGTGTTTGATGAATTGCTCTCTTGATTTGCCAGTCTGTGTTCTGACTATGGGCGCCCTAAGGCCCAGTTCTCTCAGAACCCGTTCATCTCGTTTTCCCTCTACGATGACAACGAGGTTTTCATAGTTGCTATCCAGACTCTGAATAATCTCAACAAGAGCACGTTCATTATCCCTCAGCTGCCTTGTCCCTCTAAGAGCCTTATATCTGGCCTTTCTGAGTTGACCTTTGTCCCAAAGCGTTTTTTCGTCATCATGCGCCAACTCAAATCAACTCCAGGCGAGATCATGGATTGATAGCAATCTTCATGCTCTTTCCCGCGCCCATCATCTCCAATGCGTCAGTGATTTTCTCAAGAGGCATCTCATGCGAAATTAGAATATCTGGATTGACATCCCCTGCAATTATGAGCTTCAAAGCTTGTTCTACATGACGCGGCGTAAGATGGAAGACTCCCTTGATTGTGAGCTGCCCATAGTGGAATCTCACAGTGTCAATTTCGAACTTTGTCCCTGATGCTGCTCCGCCGAAGAGAACTGTCATTCCTGCATCTCTTGTCATCTCTACAGCTTGTTCCCATGTAGCAGGAAGGCCAACAGCCTCGATAACCACGTCCGCGCCGTAGCCTGAGGTTTCTTCTCGAACTCTATCTATGGGGTCTTCTGCTGATGGATCGATGACAATGTCTGCACCTGCCTGCTTTGCCACATCGCGTCTTAATTTCGCAAGGTCTGAAACAATGACTGTTGATGCTCCAGCTTTTTTGGCGAGCATGATGAGCATCTGGCCAATGGGTCCTGCACCTATCACGGCAACAGTATCGCCCAACTTGATGTTGGCCTCTTCAATCCCATGAACAACGCAGGCAAGGGGCTCAGTTAATGCGGCTGCTCGGAATGTCAGGTCGTCTGGAATCTGATGGGTGTTCCAACGAACGACAGGCTCAGGCACTCTAACAAACTCAGCAAAGGCGCCATTAACAAAGGACGACTTTAACTGCGCGCAGAGATTTGGATTACCTCTCTTGCAGAAGAAACAGGTTCCACAAGGCGCCGAGTTTGTAGCCACAACTCGCATTCCTTTCTCGAAGCTCTTCACACCCTTTCCTACTTCCTCGACTACTCCCGCATACTCATGGCCAAACAAGGTAGGAAGACTCTGAAGAAGGACTGGGTGCCCTCTCTTGTAAGTCTTGACATCAGTTCCACATGTAAGAGCATTGCCCACTTTGATCAGAAGCTCGCCTTTTCCAATCTCGGGCATGTCAGTCTCTTCATATCTCACATCGCCAATATTGTGATAGACTGCTGCCTTCATTTTGCGTGTCATGGTTGAAGCCACAGGGCACAAACGCTTGTCTGGTTTAAATGACTTGCTGACTGACAGAACATCATTGGATTGCAGTCCTTCACCGTAAGGCTTAATCTTGAACCAAGCTCCCAAGAAACAGGGGTTGTGTAATGGTGAAGATAAAAGCAAGATATCCTGAGCGTGTTGAATATCAATCCGATACAGCTTGGGATGGCCAGACTGGATGTGTTGCGTCAGTCAGCAATGGACGAAAGATTGTTTCAGACACCCCCATGTCCTATGGCGGACGAGAAGAGGGCATATGCCCAGATGAGATTTTTGTATCAAGTCTTCTCACTTGCTTGAACAATACGTTTCTGGACTTCCAGCGAAGATTTGAGATGGATTTGAAGGCCCTAGATCTTTCTGGCATGGCAATCGCAGAGTTTGATGGAACAGCCTACAGAATCACTGGACTGAAAATCAGTGGACAGATTGTGGTAGGGGCGAATGAGCTGGCCACTGGAAAACGATGCACTGAGCTCATGAAGGAATACTGCCACATAAGCCGTTCGCTAGAGAGTTGTATCCCAATCGAGTACAACATCGATGTCCGAGAGGAGTAATCACATTCTACGAGCCAGTAATTCCTTGATTCTCCTCATGTAGTTCTCAATATTCTTCCACTGCCCCCCTTGAAAGAATACGCTCCTGCAATGATCACAAAGCCAGAACCTATCATAATGATTGAATGTCTGCTCAAATACGAGGTCCTTTACAACCTCCTTCTCTTCTTTGCTAATCTCTGTGAGCTTACCATTGCATTTCGAACAACGAGATTTGGAAGGGTCAATCATCGGGTCTATTTTGTATTTATGAAAGACATCTGCCACTTTTTCATCAACACTGCCTCGAAGAAGCATGGATTCGACATTGGAGTTCTTGGCCCGTTCATGGAGCTCTAGATCGGAGGTCAGAAGAACTTTGCTTGCGTTTTTTGCATGTTCCAGCAAATCATCATCATGAATGTCTGGCGAGTATATAGTATCATACCCTGCAAGCCTAAGCCAGAGTGCAACCTTTCCAAGCATTGCATCAACAATGAAATCAGTCATACATTCTCACCAAAGATTAAACGAGCCGCATTTTTCCACATGACGCTTTGAATCTCGTCATCAGTAACCTGAGAATAGCCTTGGTCAATTAGAGTATCAGGAAGTCTCAGATTGCTGAAGAATTTCACCCAATCGTCCAATGGCATAGTGTGTTCAAAGAGCGGAAAGTCACTTCCCCAAAGCATTCGATTCGGAAAGACTCGCAAGAGCTTGGCATCTGCAATCATCTGATACACTTTCATAGGAACTCTTGAAGCAAATATCTGCCAACCTGAAACATCCACCGCCACGTTGGGATTCTTGGTGGCAATCATAAGCGACTCCTCGACCCATGGTGTTCCTACATGAGCCAGAATAATCTTGAGATCTGGAAAATCCGTTGCCACTGCATCAATATGGACTGGTCGAGCATATTTCACGTATTTGAATCGTGACGTGAATCCTTGATGTATTGTAACGGGTATGTTAAGTTCAGTGCACAACTCATAATATGGATAGAACTCTTTGTCGTCTGGATAGAATCCGTTTGGCGGATACATCTTCCACCCGCGACAGCCTCTATCTTCAATTGCACGTTTCAGCTCTGCAAGACCTGCCTTGCCTCTTCTTGGATCCAGTCCCACGAAGGTGACTAGAGAAGAATCGCCCTCCACTTCATCTGCGTGCCAATTTGTCTTCTGCTGAAGTTTCAGAGGCATATTCTGATTCAATCCGCTGTCTATGGGAAGAATTACTGCACGTTCAATTCCTGCTCTACTCATTGCTTTCTTTAGGTTCTTGGCTGGTGAGTCAAGCTGTGGCTTAATGCCGTCGCGTTCAGCAGCGATTCTTCTGGCTTCAAGATCCTTCCTGCTGATGATCTGCCTAGTCCAAGTATGGACATGAGCATCAATTATCCTCAATGGAGCATCACACATCGCTTCTTTATAGTGCAATCAAATTAGCCTTACGCCCTAGGGATATTGGCCTTCTTCCTTAGATCTTCCACCACACTCAAAGGTACAGTCACTTGCCCGAGGCTGCTCATCCATTGCCCTCCATGATAATCACTGCCTCCTGTGGTGATGAGATCCAATCCCCAAATTGCCCCTGAAATGTCTTCCTTGCTTGCTGCAATCTTCATAGGAGTGTAGTTGTACTCTGACTCGACCCCCATTAGTCCAAACTCCTTCATCTCGATAAGGAAATCCCTAAGGTTCGGAAGCCCCGAAGAGAGCGGATGGGCTATGATGGGGACCGCTCCTTCATTTCTGAGAAACTGTATGGCATCTGAGGTGTCTAGCCGCACTCTCTTAACATAGGCTGGTCTATCTTCTGCCAGATACAGGTCAAAGGCCTCTCCAACTGTCTTGACAGCACCCATTTCCTTAAGGAACAAAGCTAAGTGCGGCCTACCTGGTGCATCAATATCTCGAAGGAATTCATCAATCTCTGATTGCTCAATCTCTATCCCGAGGTCTCTTAGTTTTGACACCATTTTTGGGAATCTGATTCTTCTGATTTCTTTAAGATTGTCGAGTTTCCTTAACAACGAGTCGGAGTCCAGCTGAACATAGTAGCCCAGCACGTGCACTTCTCTTCCGCGGTGCTCTGAACTCAACTCAACTCCAGGCACACGAATCATATCATAAGTTGACTCTGCTTCCATGAATTCCTTGAGTCCATTCACTGTGTCGTGATCTGTTAGAGCGAGGCCGCCAAGCTGAAGCTCACTTGCCTTTCCAACTAGTTCTGCGGGTGAGTCTGTTCCATCTGAGAAGGACGAATGGGAATGAAGATCAGCACGGGCTCTCATTGTGAAGTGCCTCCTCTCTGAGCTTCTCTACAAGAGACCGAACCTTGTGACACACTTTTCTGATATCATCTCTGCTCAGTGTTTCAATCGCTGGGCAATCGCTATCTCTGACACATTTCCTCCGTTGAGAGTGATATATAACAGGATACCATCGGCATCCTTCTGGTCTTGCATCGTAAATCCTGCATGTTTTTTCCTCTGGGTTGTAGAAATAACAGAAACCTTTGATATTCCTAAGTTCACAGAATCCACCGGTCACTCGAAGCAAGTAGTCCTTTCTTGAGTATCCAAGAGCATCAATACGTTTGGCATCTTCTCTTGTGAGGGTCATTTCTGTTTCAGTGCAGCAAATTCTCACATCAGGACAGAATTTTGCACAGTCGATTTCAATCAAAGCCTCTCTTTCTCCATGGGCCCTGCTAGCACAGCAAAAACACACAGGCACGGCAGGTTGGTCAGATTGCGGTTTAGTCACTCATTGCGCTGATGAGGCGCTTGTGATCCCTACTTCATCATCATCCCTGCATGAATCGGGGTAAACGGCATATCACTGTTACTGTGAATCTCTTCTTGCAATACGGGACGGAGATAGATTATCCGTTATATCAGAGAGGTCTGTCTTCTTTGTCAAGTCCTCTGGTCTTGGCTCGACAAGACGTTTCCCAGTTATTTTCAGAAACAATCGAGCTCTGATACTGCGTATTTGGCTTCCCAAGTCATCTTCTGCATTGGCCGCATCCACTGTTATGCGATGACGCCTACCGAACAGGCCTAGAAGCCGATCAATAATTCTCATCTTTCTTCCACTCCTTCTTGCTTCCAATTGCACTAAAGCGTTTTCATCATGACCAATACTCACAGAGCCAAAGTACTAAAAGGAGACCAAGAGCATCCGACTTCAATCCTGAGGAATAGGTTGTCGAAGCCGCATGCGAATTGCTGTGATTGATATTGCCAGATGCAGGCCAAAAGACTGCACTCATGAGTGCCAGAGGTTTTGTCCACGAGTTCGTACAGGCGATGAGACCGTTGTGTTTCCGGACGGTCCAACAAAGCCTCCTGTAATAGTGGAATCCCTCTGCTCAGGCGAAGCCATATGCGTCAAAAAATGTCCCTACCACTGCATTAGCATCATTAACCTTCCAGAGGAGCTCGACACTGATACATCACATCGGTACAGTGTGAATGGCTTCAAATTATTCCGGTTGCCCATCCCGAAGCAGGGGCAAGTACTTGGTCTGATTGGAGCAAACGGTGTAGGGAAGACCACTGCGTTGCGAATACTCTCAGGTGAACTGCAGCCGAATCTTGGAAGGTTTGACGATCCTCCAGAGTGGGATGAGATCATTACTCAATACCGCGGTTCCGAATTGCAGCCCTTCTTCGAGCGTATGCAAGACGGGAAATTGATCCCTATTCACAAACCGCAGAATATCACGGATCTTCCCAAGGTGGCCAGTGTCGCTGACAAACCAATAAGCGAGCTCTTGGAAGCCGCCGATACCACTGGAAAGCTCAAATCACTCAAAAAAGACATGAACCTGATTGAGATTTGGGATCGTCCAATCAAATATCTCTCTGGTGGAGAATTGCAGCGCGTTGCAGTAACTGCAACCATCGTTAGAGAGGGCGATTTCTACTTCTTTGATGAGCCCACTGCATATCTTGATGTCCGAGAAAGGCTCAGAATGGCTCGTGCAATCCGTCAGTTATCTAACGATGGAAAAACAGTCGTTGTAGTTGAACACGACCTCTCAATTCTGGACTACGTTTCAGACCTTGTCTGCATGTTCTACGGAACTCCTGGAGCATATGGAATCGTATCTCATCCGCATGGAACCCGGGTTGGAGTCAACATCTTCCTTGATGGCTACATTCCAGATGAGAATATGCGTTTCCGAGATTCCGAGATATCCTTCAAGGGAATGGCCGCAGAGGATGAAGAATGGCACAGTTCAGAAACACTCTTTGAATATGGCGCAATGAAGAAGCAGTTCGAGGATTTCACCCTGGAGGCAAAGGGCGGACGCGTGACCAAGGGTCAAATTGTTGGCATTCTTGGCCCAAATGGTATCGGAAAAACAACTTTCGTTCGAATGCTAGCGGGACAGTTGGAACCTGATGAAGGCGAGGCCCCGAAGAAGACAGTTTCCGGCTTTGACCTTAAGATTGCATACAAACCGCAGTACATTGAGCAAACCTATGATGGCTCCCTACGAATGTACCTTCGTGAAGCTGGCGGGAGTGTTATTGACTCAGCTGACTTCAGAACCTCAGTTCTCCGAAAACTTGAGTTGGAGAATTTAATGGATCAGAGCGTTACCGATCTCTCCGGGGGAGAACTACAACGCGCAGAAATTGCTCGTGCGTTGTCGAAAGAAGCTGATATCTACCTATTTGACGAGCCGTCTGCCTTTCTAGATATCGAGCAACGCCTAGCCAGTTCAAGAGCCATCCGACGTACGATACAAATCCACCAAAAGACCGCCTTCGTAGTCGAGCACTCTATCCTGATGGCTGACTATCTAAGTGACAGTATGGTGGTCTTTGATGGCATTCCTGGGAAGTCTGGCAAGGCTTCCGCTGTCACAACGCTCCGTCGTGGAATGAATGCATTCCTAAAACAGATGGGGGTTACATTCAGGAGGGATCCACAGACTGGTAGGCCCAGGGTCAACAAAGATGGGTCGCGACTGGATAGCCAGCAGAAAGCCAGTGGCGAATACTACTACGTTGATGCAACCGCCAAGGAATAATAGCCACGTCATGCATTTCTGCAGATCTTAGAAGAAATATCGGAGGGAGCAAGGTGCTCCCGTCCTTTCAATACAAAGTTCTACCTTCTGCGACGTAGGATTACAACAGCAATAACGCCAACCAATCCAACAATCAGCAGGAAGCCAAGTCCGCCTCCTTCTGGTGCCCCACTTAGGTTCGTATACGCTACATAAACTGGGTCCTGAACGATTCGAGTGCCATTCCACTCAGGGAAGGTCACCCCGTACCACAATTGCGTATTAGCAAAAGCTGTACCTGCATTATTCACAAGTGCCTGCACATTTGCGAAGGTGTTGTGAAGCTGTTCCGAGAGTGCGTATGCCATATGGGCAAAGATGAACACTGACAATGGTGCCTGCCAAGCGATGAGGAAGAAATCACTAATCTGTGCTTCCAGGAGGAAGTTGATTGCGTTGTAGGTGCCAAGATTTGTCCATGGATCTGTTGACTCGTTATAGAGCGTATACTCTCTTCCAAGTCCGATGTCAAAGGCACGTTCATTGTTGTCTCCAACTTGAATTGTAAGATTGTCATCAAGTAAATCAGTGCCTGTTGGTGATGCCAACGTGTTTCCAGTTGAACTCCTTACTACTCGATATCTGCTAGTGAATATTGATACGTAATGGACAGCAGAAATCTTTAGGCTGGGCACCATTATTTCCCTTGCTGGCTGTTCTATAGCAAGTAACCAGATTGCTCTCTCAACCTGTCCAAATGTGTATAGCGTCTCAGCATGAACCTGTCCAGTTTCGTCGATGTAGATGTCGTAAACAATTTCTAGTTCACTTATTAGCACTGTCAAGATGGGTAATGCCAGACTCAACCAGAAGGCCCCTGCAGTATTGCCAGCAACAATTCTTGCAGTCAAGTTGTTGTATTTCATTCCAAAGCGATAGTGATTATCCCCAAGCTTGGTTGTTTGCATTGGCTCAACCGATGATTCTATTCCCCATGGATTATTATCTGCTGATACTGGAACTACATACCATGATGGGTCGTTACCAACATCAGGAAGATCATTATTGCCAAAGGTTTCGTTGTGAGCCAACAGGAACGCAAAGATTGCTCCGACGAAGACCTCCTGATTGCTAGGAGTCTTGTAGTGCATTCCAAACAACTGATACGGGATTGTTATTTCTATTCCTTCATTCGTAGTAATTTTGTTGAAAGCTATTAGAAACGCAGAGAACTCACCAACACCAACATACGATGCTGTTAGACTTGCATTTCCTCCGTCATCGCCTTCAACAAAAAGCGAGTCATTTGTCCAATACTCTTCGGCGAAAGTATGGCCAAAGACTGCTGCCTCATCTCCAGGAGTGTAGGCTACCGCGAATGGTGCAACAAAAGTAGGTAGTAGCAAAGCCATGACTAATGCCATGGTGACATAATTTCTTGCGTGCATCGGTCACACCTTGTATTGAGATTAGCATTTCACTAATTAAAGGCCAATGCACGATTCGTCTAGAAAGATTATCCGCCTAATTTTCGTGCTTTAACCGCCCACCAAGAAGAAAAATGAGCCGCGAGAATGACTGCTGGATATATTCAAATCTCAAATGCAGGTCTACATATCGTATCGTGAACAGCTAGAAACCTCCAAAATCCGACCAGAAATTGTCCGTGGGCCTATCTTCGAAACCAATATCTCTTCCCAGTTTTCTTCTTTTCCTCATCCATTTCCGCAAGAATCCGAACAGCCTCATTGCCACAGTCAATGACTGTATCTTCTCCCTTCACTGCAAACTCATCTCTCACACGATTTGCATAAACGGCGCATACTGCCCCTGCTCTAAAGCCAAAGATGTTTGCGAGTGTGAACAGTGTGCCTGCTTCCATCTCAAAGTTCGCCACATTGGCTTTCTGAAGATCCTCAATCAAGGTCACGCTGAAGCTCTGTGTGTAGTCATTGAATCCGGGCCTTGATTGTCCCAAATAGAAAGAATCTGTCGATGCAGTTATGCCCAAATGGTACTCCACTCCAAGGGAGTCAGCAGCCTCAACTAGTGCCAAAATCACTTCATATGAGGCGCTTGCGGGATACTCTGGTCTAACATACTGCATTGAGGTTCCATCCAGCCTGACAGCTCCTGCAGAGATAATCAGATCCCCAATCTCAATCTCTTCTTTCAGAGCGGCACAAGAGCCAACGCGAATGAAGTTGGTCACACCTACATTTGCCAGCTCTTCAATGGCAATTGCGGTGCCTGGTCCTCCAATTCCTGTGGAGCATGCCGATATTGGCGTATGTCTGAATTCGCCAGTGTGAGTAACATACTGCCTATGGGCCGCCACCTCCCTAAAAGAATCCCATTTGGAACTAATCTTAGCCACGCGCTGAGGATCTCCTGGCAGAAGAACGGTTTCCGCAACGTCTCCCGGCTTTGTTTCGATGTGGTATTGCAGCCTTTCGGCAGTTTCAGGTTTTCTGGCTGAAACTTTGTCCTTTGTCATTTTTCTCCCGCAATCATCATACAATCACCGCTATTTCACTTTCGGACATCCATCTCTAGAAAAGCAACGACCGCTACACTATTATACAAACATAGAATAGTTTGATATGTCGAGGATAGATGGTTCCGAAACTTCTATTACCAACCTATCGGGGCCCCGGTCCTTAGAGATTAGGAAAAGTCTCTCAAGAATTTGAATTGGAGCGAATTGAGGATGGTTGAAACTACCATTAGCGTGATCAAAGCAGACATTGGATCACTGGCTGGCCATGTCGTGGTACCGGATTTCCTTTTCGAGCTTGCAAGAAAGGAACTGAAAAAGGGCGTTGAACAGAATATTATCAAAGACTTCCATGTAGCCAACGCTGGCGATGACCTCGAGTTGATTATGACCCACGACAAGGGTGAGAACAACGAGGAAGTTCACAAGCTTGCTTGGGACACTTTCATGAAAGGAACCGAGCTAGCTCGTGAAAAGAAGATCTATGCAGCTGGACAGGATATTCTTGCTGACACCTTCAGCGGAAATGTCAAGGGTATGGGCCCAGGTTCAGCAGAAATGACTATTGAAGAACGAAAATCCGAGCCAATTGCCGTATTCATGGCCGACAAGACCGAGCCCGGTGCCTTCAATTTGCCTCTCTTCAAGATATTTGCAGATCCCTTCAATACTGCTGGCCTTATTATTGATCCCAATCTCCACGACGGATTCAGGTTCGTTGTACAGGATATCATGAAAGATGTTCCCTGCTTTGTTGAAATGAAATGCCCGGAAGAGATGTATGATTTGCTAGCTCTCCTAGGCAGTACTGGCACCTTCACAATCAAGAAGGTCTATCGTGCTGATGGTATGGTATGCGCATCAGTCAGCACTGACAAGCTGCACGCTGTTGCTGGCAAGTACGTTGGAAAGGATGATCCAGTGGCAGTTGTTCGTGCGCATTCCGGACTCCCCGCTATGGGCGAGGTTCTTGAGGCATTCACAATTCCTCACCTTGTAGCTGGATGGATGCGTGGCTCCCACGCAGGTCCTCTTGTGCCAGTAGGTCTGAAAGACTCCAGATGCACACGGTTTGATGGTCCTCCGCGTGTTGTGGGATTGGGCTTCCAAGTCAGTGATGGGATGTTGATTGGTCCTGTTGACATGTTTGATGATGTTGCCTTTGATATAACCCGTCAGAAGGCATGGGAGGTCATGGACTACCTGCGCCGACACGGACCCTTTGAATTCCACAGGCTATCCTCAGACAGAATGGAGTACAGCACACTCCCCAAGGTGTTGGACAAATGCTCTACTCGATTCACAGAACATGAGATTGTGCCTGAGAACAAGTCTAAGAAGATCAAAGACTCTGCAGAATAGCAGATTGAGATTGTAGAGGTGTTTGAAAGCACCTCTATGCTTCATTCTAGCCTGTTCTCTTGATAATATGATATCCGAACTGAGTCTTTACGGGATTAGTAGTCATCGCTCCAACATTGAGGGCAAATGCTGCTCTCTCAAATTCTTGAACCATCTGTCCCTTGCTAAAAGGGCCAAGGTCTCCGCCCTTCTTCTTTGAGGGACAATCACTAAACTGCCGTGCCATAGCGGCAAAGTCCTCACCTTCTTGAATTCTGCCAATTATCTCAAGGGCCTTGCTATGTTTGTCAACAAGGATATGACTAGCACGAATCTTGCCTCCGCCAGCTCCGCTTTTCTTTTTCTTTCCCATATAGTTCACCCGTACTATGCGATATTGCCACATCATAGCATTTTAGTTCATTGGCATCATGATTGTTCCCATTTAAGGAGATATCGGGATGAAAGCCACAATATTCAACGAACATGGTTCTCCTGACGTATTAAGATATAGAGAGATTCCGAAACCGGATATAAAACCTGATCAGATTCTCGTTCATGTGAAAGCTGTTGCTCTAAATCACCTTGACTTATTTGTAAGAGCTGGTATACCGGGACTTAAGCTGGCAATGCCTCACATCCTTGGGAGCGACATTTCTGGTGTGGTCGTAGAACTTGGTGAGAAAGTCATGACGGGCATAGCAGTTGGGACTCCTGTTGTAATCGACCCGGGGGTATCTTGTGGCGATTGTGAGTTCTGCGTGGGTGGCGAGGAGTCCCTGTGCAAATCCTATGGCATTCTGGGAGAGCATTATCAGGGCGGTTATGCTGAGTACATAGCAATCAATGCAAAGAAGGTCATTCCAATTCCGAAGAAAAGTGGTTTGGACTTCATTCAGGCTGCGGCGGCACCACTCACGTTCATGACTGCATGGCGCATGTTGATGACAAAGGCACGGGTCCAACCCAATGAAGATGTTCTCATAATAGGCATTGGGGGCGGCGTTTCTTTGGCAGCCTTGCAGATTGCCAAGGCAGCTGGGGCTCGTGTATTTGCGACAAGCTCATCTAATGAGAAGTTGGCAAAGGCAAAGGATCTAGGTGCTGATTTTGGAATCAACCACACCGAAACTCCGGACTATCACAGGGAGATTCGAACGCTTACTAATCATCGTGGCGTGGATGTTGTCGTTGATTCAGTTGGACAAGCAACATGGGAGAGGAGTCTTCGCAGTCTTAGAAAGGGAGGTCGTTTGGTGACATGTGGCGCCACATCCGGTCCCAATGCATTGACAAATGTGAATCTGGTGTTTTGGAATCAACTTGAGATTCTGGGATCGACAATGGGAAGTCGGAGTGAGCTTGAAGCTGTGCTTCAACTTATCTGGGATGGCAAACTGAAACCAGTTGTAGATCGAGTACTACCTCTCTCTGAGGCTAAAGAAGCCCACGAATTGCTTGAAGATGGAGTCCAATTTGGGAAGATAGTTCTTACCCCCTAGGTATGGATGAATACTTCTCTGGATTAATCCTGAGTGAATATTACCCTGATTGACATCTGGAAATGACACGCTTTCTTTAACCTGTTTTCCTTTGCGATGCTTGGTCAAACATGAAAGTGGTCACTATTTGCCTTCCCGAATCATACGTTGATGGTCTAGACGAGCTCATAGAACAGAGCAAGTATCCAAACCGCTCAGAGGTCATCCGCATAGCAATACGAGACCTTCTCGTTGATGAGCTATGGGGCGGGCAAAAACAGGCCCGAGGAATGCCTCTTGTGGCTCAACTCGAGGAACTTAGATTTCCAAAGATGCCCTCAATTGACCAATCGCCTCATGGTGTATAATCGAGCTACCTTTTTTTGGAAGCACGTTGACCAATGCCAGTGTCGACCTGGGCCATATACTGCCAGTTTTGATGCGCAAGTCAAGAGCAACTTGGTCGTCGTTCACAATTATGGAGACCGTGCTAAATGGAAAGGATAAGGAAACTCCTTGGGAAAGAAGAAGAAAAATCGGAAAAAGAAGTTGAGATTCCTGAACCAGAGGCTCCAGTTGAGCCCGTTGCAGAATCCGAACCAGAACCTGAGCCCGAATCCGAACCTGAACCTGAGCCAGAACCCGAAGTTGAAATAGAGGAATCGCCTGCGGACCGAAAGTCAACAATTCCTTATCATTCCGAGTTCACGGACCGATTGAAGTATCTCTTCAATGAACCCTCCATATCTGCGAGTATTGAGGGAACCGACGAGTTCGCTCTCGAGTTCATGGCAATGGGCGAGCGGTTCAACATCACAAAGGAATCTCTCGGTGAGATCAAATTTGCCACTGGAACGGCCCCTGATGAAGATGTATTCATTAGAGTATCCAATGATGCAGTGGCTGAATTGCTGAGCGCCGCTACTTTCGATGAGTTCTCAAAGATTTACATGAAATACTACAAAGGAGCTGAGGCTGGCAAGTTTGTGAAGATCGAGCTTCGCAAGGACATAAGCAGCATGAACCGACGTGGGTACGCACGAGTTCCGCTTCTCAAGCTCTTGGTGGGTCAAGCCCGCTAGCCGCAGAATCATAGCAACTTATTAGCACACTCTGAAGTTTTCCTGCCTGTGCTGCAGATAATTGCAGCCAAGAAGGATTGAGTATCATGGTAAAGATAGACCTGCCAGTCATTGCAATCAACTTCAAGACCTACCCACAAGCAACCGGCGAAAAAGCAGTACTTCTGGCTCAGACTTGTGAGAAGGTTGCAAAGGAATATGGAGTTTCAATAGTGGTTGCCCCTCAAATTCCGGATGTATATCGTGTGAGTAAGGCTGTCGATATTCCTGTGTTCTCTCAGCACTTGGATGCTGGTGATCCTGGGCGCTTCACTGGCCATGTCTTAGGGGAAGCCCTTATTGAATCAGGGTGTTCAGGAACTCTGTTGAATCATTCTGAAAACAGGATGTTACTAGCTGACCTTGAGGAGTCTGTTCGAAAAGCTGAGAAGCTTGGCCTTTACACAATCGTTTGCACGAATAATCCTCTGGTAAGTGTTGCAGCAGCATCACTCAATCCATCCGCCGTAGCCGTCGAGCCTCCTGAGCTTATTGGCACTGGCATATCAGTGTCTCAGAGTCAGCCTGAAATAATCTCAGGAACAGTTGATAGAATCCGGGCAGTAAACAAGGATGTTGTGATTCTGTGCGGAGCAGGAATAGGAACCGGTAAGGATGTTGAAGCTGCAATAAGGCTGGGCTCCCAAGGAGTCCTGCTAGCATCTGCCGTTGCTAAATCTGACAAACCTGAAGAAGTGCTTCAGGGTCTTGTGGAACCAATTCGCAAATAGTACATTCCGGTTGCTTTTTACCGGACACTCTAGCCTACGAGTTAGGTCGATCTGGATTGAAAGTAACTCTCCATTGCGCCCACTGCTTGTTGGAACGAGCATTGAATCAGGTCAAATTGGCAACAAATGACTCCAACCTACAAATGAAAGTTGTTTCTGAAATGCTAGATTTCCTAGCGAGGAGTTTCCATGAGGACTCAGTCCCTAGTCATATTGGCACAGACAGAGACCTGTTGGTCCAAAGCCTCACCGGATGCGACCCCTACAAGGGCCTCAAGCACGACTCTAATGTTATGGCCCTAGGTATTCTTGGAGATCTCAATGACCTGATAGAAGAAGCTGGGGACTCAGAATCACGATTTAGACAGGCAACTCTCATTGCTGCTGCAGCCAATGCAATCGAGTTTGATGTTTCAGGACGCGAGTTTAGTTTGGAAGAGCTCAGGGACATCATCAACAAGGTGGAATCTGACCTAGCAATAGATCAGGTCGATGAATTCAGAAATCTATGCAAGGACGCAAATGAAGTACTATATCTCATGGATAATGCAGGAGAAATAGTCCTTGATATGATTCTAATCGCAGAGATACAACGTTTGGGGCCAAAGGTGGCTGCGGTAGTTAAGGGTGGTCCAGTTCTCAATGATGCAACCATGACTGATGCTAGGGAAGTTGGGCTTCACAGGATTGCCGATTCTGTCATTGATACTGGCGCTGCTGCCATCGGGGTGAATCTCGAGCGCAATTCAGATAGCTTCAAGTCGCTGTTTTCACAAGCGGAGCTTGTGGTGGCCAAAGGAATGGGCAATTATGAGTCCTTGACCGAACTTGATCCAGCCTGCCCGATCGTGCATATCTTCAGAACGAAATGTCCTCCGGTTGCACAACATGTGGGTGCTGAGCTCAACAAGAATGTGGTTCTAATACGAAAGCCCCTTTGAAACTGGACTGGACTCTGCGAATTCTATCCTCAATTCGGGAAATTCGAGACTGATCTGATGTCTAAGCCTCTTCATTCCTGGCTCTTCTGTGACAAACTGCCCAAGCTCAAGCAAATTCAGACCTTCTTCAGTAGCCATCAATCTAATGTCGGGTGACAATTCACCAGTTACGAGAGTCTTGACGTCATGCTTTCTAGCCAGAACAATCTCTGGCATATCAATATAGTATCCTGGCATAACTAGAGTGTGCCCAACCTCGTCATCAAGACTGCCTGTGAATAATACAGTGTCTATAGCAAGCTTCTCTGCGATGTAATTTGCAAATCGAGAATGGTTCATCGAACTAGGCGGCTGGCATATACGACCTCCCGCTACCATCTCATTGTAATCTCCAACCACCATGAACTCGCTTACTTTCAATAATCCAAGTGTTTCTACAAGAGCGTCTGCAATCCCTCCTCGTGCAGCAATCCATGATGTTCCCACAGTAAAAGATGAGATGTAATTCTTGGTCAGCAGTCTGATTCGAATGAGGTCCGCCCCATATATCCTGTCAAGGGCAAAGGGAAACAGTGGTCTATGTGTTATGAGAAGGTTTGCCTTCTCTTGCGAAGCCCTAGTAATCACACGCCCAGATGGATATGTTGCCACTAGAACACGATTGATTGTTGTCTTTTCCTGTTCACTGTCTGTCTGTGGACCTATCTCTACTCTATTCTCCATTCCAGCAAAGACCAGTCTAGAGGGAGCAATCTCTTCAATGTATTTTACGAGAGTGAGTAGTGTAACCATATTTGTCACCAAGGGCCCCAGTGGATGGAAATGAAGGAGCTACCTCCGTCTTATTCTTTCCCATGGTGCAGTATCATTCATTTTCTTCATCTTCGATGAGGTCATCCTCGTCTTCGATATCCTCATCATAACTGTAGAGCTCCTCGAGTTCCTCATCAAGCTCTTCCAATTCCGGCTCTTCATCGAGAATCTCTAGCTCGGGTTCCTTCTCCTTCTTCTTCTTCTCTCTCTTTGGCTTCTCTGCCTTGACCTCTTTCTTTACGGTCGTCGAAACTCCGACGGTTTTTGCTTTCCAGAACTTGATACGTGCCTTTCGAAGCTTGCGCATTCTCCTAAAATCAATCTGTCCAGGGTTCTGTGTCTTTCGGAGTCTGGTTAAGTCACGTTTCACAGCCTTCTGTTTATTCACCATGAGAAAACCAACCCTTGTGTATCTTCAGCGTGCTCCTCGTTGCTGCTGTTATAACTCTAACGCTACCTGTGAATGAAGCAGTAAATGGAAGGCTTTTTGTCGAATGCTGTTCTCCTAGCGCAGTAAGGAGGTATCTAGTTTGCCTCGCCCATCTAACACAGATTCTATCAGTATTCGTCTACGGTTGGAGCAAGAGCTACTTGAGCGGATTGACAAGGCGGCAGGGGAAAGAGGCCGCCAGCGTTTCATCGAAGAAGCTATTCTCTGGAGACTTGACCAAGAGATTCCGCCTGTTGTCATGGAATTGGTGGATGAAGTAAGCCAGCTGAAGGCAAGAGTTTCTCATCTTGAGGGAACACTGTCAACTGGTCCAATCCGCGGCGTATTGAACAAAGTTGCGCAGAACCAAATCTGTCGTGACGAATTGGATCGAAGAATCCTAGAATACTTCCTGCAGAATGAAGGGGCTACAACACCTGAGCTTGCAAAGAATGTGCTTGGGGTTCACACCAAACGACGAACGATTCTAGATCGAATAGCGAAACTGAATGAGAGGGCTACTCAGCTTGTAGGTGTGGAGATTCTGCGATACGAGAAAGGAATTCTCAAGGGAAAGCGAGGCGCCTGGTGGCTCGATAATCGACCAAAGATAGTTTCCTAATCCTCCTACGTAAGGAGTAGAGCAAATCTTTAAAGACGCACACTAGCAGAATGCTTGGGGCCGTAGTCTAGCATGGATAAGGCACCAGCCTCCGGAGTTGGGTATCGCCGGTTCAAATCCGGCCGGTCCCGCCATTTTCCTTTTCAAGTCCTTTTCCAATTCCAATCGGAGTTTAAAAGCCTCTTAGATGAACTTCATTCTGAATGAGGTCGTCAACCATGAGCTTCACTAGAGAATTCCGCACGCCCCAAGAGAGGATTGTTGACCGATTCAGTAGATACTTGAACGGACCAATGGGTCGCACGGTACTAGAAACATTAGATGAGGGTGAGAGCTTCATCCTCCAAACATCTGAACACACCTTTCGTGTAACCAAAAGACTCGGAAGAGCCGTGGTAGAAATCCTCCAAATGCCAGTGCCACAAATGAAGTAACCTTGCCAGCTAGCATCGCCGCTCTTTCCTCTCAGATTTTCATAACGAAGAATCTATAAGTTGCCCGCAGTTCCATCGACTGGGGCCGTAGTCTAGCATGGATAAGGCGCCAGCCTGCGGAGTTGGTTTTCCCCAGTTCAAATCTGGGCGGTCCCGCCACTTATTTTCTTAATTCTTGTTGATTTTCATATCGGCGTGAAGCTTAAATTGTCGATAAATTCGACAATTAGGAGAGAGTTGAACCTACTCTTCAAACAGAAGATGGTCCAGCAGCTTAGGATTGTATACAATGCGTTTCACTCCCCAGCGGCTTGAGCGAGTTCATAGGGCAATGAGGAATGATGATGTTAGGGCGCTAGTTGTGACGCGGCGGCAGGACGTGCAGTACCTTACCGGATACCATAATCCCTCGGACTACCTTCCCGTTGGCTGTGTTCTTGTTCAAGGGAAGCAACCCTACATTCTCATGTCCGAGTTTCAGCAGGAGAATACTAACCAAGAGGTAAAGATGGCAAGAATCAGAACTATTGATAATGGGTCTGAGGATGGCCATACGCAAGGCCAAGGTCCGGCCTTTTGGAGCAGCATTCAGCGACTTCTGGAAGACCATGGAGTTCACTCAGACATGATTGGCATTCAACAGGAATACCTTCCAATTAGAGGGTTTGAACAGCTCAAGGATGTGCTGCCCGATGCTGGATTCAAGGACATCTCCCAACTCCTTTGGCGACTCCGTCAAGTAAAGGATAACGCTGAGATTGAGGCGATAAAGCAGGCCGCGAAGATTGCAGAGATTGGAGTTCGAACTGCCCTCGAGATTGTAGTTCCCGGCGTGTCAGAATCAAGTGCATCTATAGAGATTGAAGCCGCAATGAGAGCAGCCGGAGGCCAGCTTCGCGGAATTCGAGCTGCAGTTTTGTCCAGTAACAATGCAAGGTTACCCTTCGCCGAACCCAGTGCCAGAAGAATTGGCCATGATGATCTTGTAATAGTGGATATCACTGTCAGTGAATCAGGATATTTTGCCGGAGTATCTCGATCGTTGCATACTGGCAATCCCAGCAAGGAGCAGAATCTCGCATATGAATCCTTGGTCAAAATCTGCTCCATCGCCGAGGATAAGATGTCATCAGGGATCAAGATTTCTGATGTAGTGGGTGCAATAATCAAGGGGCTAAAGAAGAAGGCGTGTCAAAGTGGCCTAATCCACCCAATAGGCAACTCAATAGGTCTTGACCTTCAGGAACCTCCAATTCTATCAGCGACAAGCAACTCTGTCCTTCGTGAGGGAATGGTATTCTCTGTTCATCCAACTTGCTACATTCCAGGAGTGGGAAGCGCCCGAACTGCTGATGTTGTACTTATTTCTAAGGACGGAGCAGAGAACATCACAACGGTAGCCAGGGAAACTATGTGACTTCAATAACTCCCTGCCAATGCTTGAGCTTCTGAAACACCTGAGCAATTGTTTCTGCTCTGACTCCCTGCTTCTCAACCTCGTCTCGAGAAAGCTCCCTTATCTGCGCTGCAGGAACTCCTGAGTTTAGACTTCGCGGAGGAATCACTATGTTGGCTGGAATAATGCTTCCAGGTGTGAGCATGACTCCTTCCCCCAGGGTTGCACCGTCGAAAATCACACAACCCTCTCCAATATTCACGAAGTCCCCGACATAGACCCCGTGAATTACTGAAGCAGTCCCGATGACCGTAAAGTCGCCGATTATTGCTGGATTATCTTCAGAGTGTGCATGAATGACAACGCTATCTTGGATGCAGGAGTTCTGGCCAATCCTTACACTTGCATGGTCTCCTCGTATTACTGCGCCTGGCCATATATTCGCTCCCGCAGCCACTTCAACATCTCCAACGAGTGTGGCCTGTGGACTTACGAACGCTTTACTATCTACCTTTGGATTCTTATCGCCAAATGGAAGAATTGGCATTAGTGTCACCTCTACGGAATGTGTTCTTGACTGAATCTGACTGCCAAGATATAAACCATCATGTGATAGCGGCAGCGACGCGATTACCCTAGTAGCTGATCAATTACAGACTCGTAGTCGCTGGAGCCTCTGCGACCAAGCAGTCTGTCAGTCTTTTTTCCTCTGGGATGACTCGGGTCCTCAATATCCGCAGGCTCTCCATCCAAGTATACTAGCACGCATGGTATCCCTCGAATGTTGTTTTCGCGACTGAACTCAGGATACTCTTCTACGTTGATCTTGTAAAATGCAATTTCAGTACTTTCAGAGTACTTTTCCTCAAGAGCCTCAAATATTGGCGCTAATTCACGGCAAGGTTTGCACCATGGAGCCCAACAGTCCAGAAAAATCAGTTTCGCTTTGGATTTGAGGATATCTACTTCACTAGCTCT
>JBHLND010000188.1:0-5763 GCA_048937485.1 Promethearchaeota archaeon | reverse complement strand
CGCCTATGTACTCTGATACTGAATTCGGATACATTCTTCCAGTCTGATTGCATTTGTCGCAACCTTTCCCCCTACATTTCCCACAATCCCATCTGCTCTGCGGAATTCCTCTCATTAGTTTCCGATACATCCCAGAGATGAAAATAGGATTAATCCGCACCTCAAGGTGATTTGCTCCCATATCGTAAACGACAACTAGATCCGGCTGGTCAAAGTCGACAGGCCGTCCTATGATTTCATGCAAGCACTTGCCCAGTTCTCTATTGAAGTCCGCTCTGAGAGTTTCCCCATAAAGGAGTTCAAGGTCTGCCCTCAATTCATCTTCACGCTCTACGAGAGTTGGCGCTGGAATGCTGCCTACTAGGAAGGTGTTAAACTCGATACCTTCTAGGACTTCTTTTGCTCTTTCCGAGATTTGCGGAATTGCATCAAAGACCGATTGTTCATTAATTGCGCAAAAATAGCATGTAGTCTTAACATCCAAATCCAGAGAGTTTCTCTCAGCAAGAGTTTGAGCCGCGGCGAACATACCCCTCTCACCAAGTATCCTTAGAACTCCAATCCCTTCTTCTTTCCTACCAGACTTGATGAGATTATCCGCCGTCATCGATAGGACCAGCTTGATGGACTGCCCTCTACTCTCATTAGTGGTGTCAGTACTAAGCCACCCGAACTGCCGGCCAAGGCAACGATCACATGCTGCATGCCGCTCCAATATCTTTCTGGCCTTAGAGAGAATCGATGCATCTATGGTTTCATCCATCTGGTCCGGCCTCTATTCAACTAAGAACTAGTTACATCTCATAAAGGTGTGCCATATCTCAAAAAAGCGGATTGAAGTATCTAATGGCCTTCAAGCCTGCTAGTAGAGTGATAGGCTTGGTGAGAAGACGACCAATGACTCTACCTTGCATATCCATGTCCCCCTCTTCTCTCAAGGTTGCAACAAGGTCGTGTTCTCTTGCATCCTTGATTAGGGAATCCACTCCCTTGTCTGAGAGCGATGAAATCACTCTTTGAGCCATATGCATTGCCCGAAGTTCATTGAGTAGTTGACTTCTCCATCGCTGGTCATATCTCCGAAGCGTTTTCGCAGAAGTGTTGCTCTCCTCGATGGATTCTGCTACTGTTTTCGCAGCGAGCTGTGATGCTATCCCACCTAGAATCACTCCTCCGCCTGTAGTCGGTTTTACTATGCCTGCTGCGTCGCCAACTACAACTGCGCCGTCAGTAGATGTTCGATTCACCGGCATGCCCACTAAAACGACGCCTCCCATCTCTCGTTCAATGGTCGCATTCTGTAGCTTGTTCTTCATAATTGGATGATGACGTATTGCAGCTGTCAGCCTCATCTTTGCGTGACTTCTAGCAGCTAGTCCAACCCTTGCTCTACCCTTGCCGATCGGAATAATCCACGCAAAGAATCCCGGTGCAATCTGGCGACCGTAAAACATCTCAACGAGGTCTTCGTCAATCTCGACCCCTTTGACCTCGAACTGGAATGCAGGATACTTGTTTCTTCTTGGAATAATGGGAAGTCCTAGGAACTTGGATATGATGCATCTGCTACCCTCACCATTAACAATGACAGATGCTTGGATTTCCACAGCTTCTTTCGGTGTTCTTAGAGTAAGCCTACGTTCCATGTTCGCGTCCTTACCAACGTCTTTGACTTTCGTTTCTGTTTCGATGGAAGCTCCTGCATCTTGAGCTCGTGCTCCTAACCAAGAATCAAACTGTCTTCTGTCAACTACAAAGGCTTCCCTACGTCCTCTTTCGATTAATATCGAATGCCCACTGGGAGAAAAGATCCTGGCCCCAGACACATGATTCTGAACGACTTCAGAGGGAATCTTCAGTTCGAGTGAATCGAGTCCTGGTGCACTAAGAAGGCCTGCACAATGGTCTGGCACTCCGAGTAGATCATGTTCTTCGTAAACGACTACTCTATGACCCGCACTAGCAATTCCTTCTGCTGCAATCAGTCCTGATGGACCACCGCCGACAACCGCGGCATCATATCGAATCGTTTTCATCCACTGCAAACAGAGCGAGCGCCCCTTTTTTATCTCTCTCATTGACAATCTAAGTAGAATGGGTGGCACTGAGATGAGCAAAAGGGAATTCAAGTACAAGCAAGTCATAGCTGTGCGGACCGATCTTGGAATGAGCAAAGGCAAGACAGCTGTCCAAGTTGCCCACGGGTCTGTGAGCGCTGGTGAACGAGCTCGAGTTGTGGCACAAGACGTCTGGAAAGCTTGGTTCAGAGAAGGGCAGAAGAAAATCGCAGTCAAAGTGGCTTCTGAGGAAGACCTGTTTGAGCTGCGCAATGCAGCAATTGATTTGCAAATTCCCTTTGCTGTAATCCAGGATGCTGGAATGACAGAACTTCCCCCTGGCACAACCACAGTCATTGGCATTGGGCCTGCCAAGGCTGAAGATGTTGATAGAATCACCGGTGAATTGAAGCTATTGTGAGGTCTTGAACTGTGGGCCTAGATGACCATCTCGAGTCCTCATTGGGAATGGAGATGTACAGCACTGAAACACCAGGAATAGGTGGCCGGCTAAAGGATCGTTTCGAGGACTTCCTTGTTGAGGAAATCACACCCGAGAAGGAGGTTCTAGAGCTATATGGACTAGACTTCGAAAAAGAGAATCTTGAGGTGTCAGGACCCAAGAAGAAGTTCGTAAGCTTTGTTGTTCAGAAGATGGGCTTGTCCACTATGGATGTTTCCACTATCATTGCCTCCGTCTCCGGAATCCCGCAGCATCTTGTTACCTATGCAGGTTTGAAGGATAAACGGGCTATCACTACTCAGATGATGTCCATTCCGCGCGGAGCCGCATCCAAACTGTGTGAGATGAGGCTCTCCAGAATTCGAATTGGTAGTCCAAGACACACAAAGCACCCGGTGCAAGTTGGTGATCTTTGGGGGAACAGGTTTACAATTCTGCTCGCAGACATCGGAGTTGATTGTAGTCTGGCTCTTAAGGCATCAGATGAACTGGGCAATCAACCGCTTTTGAACTACTTTGGTGTTCAGAGATTTGGTGTCACTCGTCCGATTACACATCTAGTAGGAAAACAACTCATCAAGAAGGACTTCGAGGCTGCAGCTAGGCACCTCCTGACTGACACTACACCATATGAGCCAGCGGATCTGACAGAAACACGAACTCAACTTTCTGAAGATTTCATCCCAACTCCCGATATCATCGACAAATTCCCCCAAGATTTGAGATATGAGCGTGAGATGCTCCGGCAGCTCATCAAGCATCCAGGGGATTTCAAACGCGCATTTTCCAGAGTTCCTTCCCGTGTCCTAATGATATTCGCTCACTCCTTCCAGTCATATCTATTCAATCGTTTGATCAGTAGGCGTGCCAAGGCAGGTCTTGACCTCGAGATACCGGGACCAGGTGATTTTCTTATTCAACTCGATACCCCTCATTCTGGACGGGACTCATGGTCCTATGTCACAGAAGCTTCGCTTGAATCTCGAGTTGAGGAAGTGAAGTCAGGCAAATACGGACTCGCTGCACCCCTTTTGGGATACACAACCAAAATGCCTCCCTCAAGGCAAACCGAGATGGTGAAAGCGCTGCTCAAAGAGGAATCCGTCAGTCTACAGGACTTTCGAAACAAGGAGCATAAGGCACTCGATTCCAACGGAGGATTTCATCTAGTATCGATGCGGCCAATTGGTCTTCATTCGGAGTGTTCAGAAGATGGACTTCGTTTGAGATTCAGTCTGAGAAAAGGATCGTATGCTACCGTTGTTCTTAGAGAGATAATGAAGAACCATCCAATAAATAGGACCTAATTCAGAGTCTGCTTCGTCTAGTTGAGAATTCTTCCATCCTCTCATCAAATGCATCTCTTGAAGTTTCATCTACCTTGTCTACACGACTATCTTGATATTGGAAAAGAACCGACTCCCCAAGGACTGCAGAAACAATCACTCTCAGGTCTTCTTTGGAATATTGGACTTTCTCTCTATCTTCATCTTTTAGCATGACAATGCTCTCTCTAGACCCATCAGGCAAATACAGACTATTGACACCTAACTCAATAGCTGGCTCAATGAGCATTCGCACAAGTTTACGTAGCTTTATTGGTCGCTCAAAAACCATTACATCACCGAAGCTTTCCCTCATTTCTGCCATCAGCGGCTCCAGTGAGTTTAGAATCTGTGCATTCTTCTTTTTCACAACAAGCAACAAGCGGCCAGAGGTTCTGATAGCTCTGCCAAGTTCCAAATTCTCTAGATGTGGATATTCCTTTACCCTTTGTAGGAGCCACTTCGAGAACTCGATGTCAAATCTGCTAATCTCTCCTCGGTCTAACCTCTCTTGGCAGTTGTTGCAAAGCATATCTGATTCAATGTCAAAGACACACACTGGCAGCTTCATCTATTGATCCTCACCGCATCAAACTCCAACAATGGCTTGGCTATAGGTGAGGAAGGGAGAAGCCCTTGTTATACTATTTGGAGAGAGTTATGTCGATTGTTGACACATTTAGGTCGCTACCCTTGTCAGTCTGCACTGTCGTGGTTCCAATAGTTATGTCCTTTACTTTCAATTCAGAAATGAATCTGTGCCTTGTAATCTCAGCAACATCTACGGCCCGGCTTATCAACCGTCCTCGTGCCTTGATTACTACCTCATCAGCTCCCTTGTTAAACAGTGTCACACATGCTAAGACGTATGACATGACATTCTTGTTGCCTACGAGGATTACTGAATCTCCACGGTCTACGTCGGCGGACTTCCTCTCTGTCTTATCGTCCGTCACCCATTGCCTCTCCACGTGCAGTCGAAGATATAGACATAGACCTTCAGTCGATGGCATCTGATATAGATTTCGTTTTCTAAAATACCATGAAATGTACTCTAGTACACTTTTACAATGCGCAAAATATTGACAATAGGATAAGACTTTCAGTATTCTGATACGGAAGCCTTTTCTTAGAACCCAATTGCCTCGTGACTTGGAGTAACGATAAATGCCACAACTCACCTTCTTGGGGTCCTGCAGAGAAATCGGAAAAGCCGGTTTCTTCCTTGAGCATCGCGATGAAAGCGTGCTCATAGATTTTGGTGTCAAATTCACAGACCCTCCTAGTTTTCCAGACATGATCCCGCTTGATGATTTGCAGGGGATTGCATTGACACACGCGCATCTCGATCATTCCGGAGGACTCCCACTAATTCTCTCCAATACGGAAGCCTCTCTCTATTGCACTCCAGCTAGTCGAGACCTTAGTGTTCTACTGCTGAGGGACATGCATGATATCTCAAAAGGACGGCTTCCCTATCCTCGAAAAGACATAGCCCTCGTGAAGCGACAATGTTACGCAACATCCTATGAGGAAACCATTCCACTAGGACATCATTTCGAATTGACTTTCTTCAATGCTGGCCATATTCCTGGAAGCGCCATGGTTTCTCTCCGCGTTGATGGAAAACGCGTTCTCTTCACAGGCGACTTCAATGCTACCGAATCCCGTTTGAGTTTAGGAGCAAGGAAGAATCTACCAAAGCATGATATCGTGGTTACCGAGAGCACGTATGCTCGTAGGACAAATCCGGATCGCTCCGAGATAGAACAGGCTCTTATCGGAACTGTTCTTGAAACTGTGGAACGAGGCGGCACGGTACTTATTCCTGCTTTTGCGGTTGGACGAAGTCAGGAGATCATGTGCATCCTTGAACGAAGCGAAATTCCTCGGAAATATCCAATCTACATTGATGGAA
>JBHLND010000187.1:0-5777 GCA_048937485.1 Promethearchaeota archaeon | reverse complement strand
AAAGAGAGCAATAGGGGCTTTATACTGGCTCTACGATAAGCCGTTTGATGACAAAGAACGACAGAAGCTCTACCTCTCCATGCTTTTTGATGCAATGGAAAACGAAACGAAAGACATTCGACTCTATGCATATGACATTCTCAAGGACTATTATGGAATGAAACCATTCACTCCAATCGATGACCCTGTTCTGAAGATCATCTCTGCCAAGAAGAAGGCTGCGTATCAGAAGGCAGCTCAGCTCTTCGAGGACAGGATTAGGTCGGTAGAGGTTGCTCCCGTTTCAAGAAAGGTGGTTGTGAATTGGATCAAGGCCTTGCCCAATAATCCTCCAACCATCGAGAGGGAAGACTGCGAAATATGCAGGGCAATTCCCGACAGTCTCTATGCGGACATGGCAAAAGGTGAGTCCTTGGATGCGTACAAGGATAGCCTAGAAACCGCTGTTAGGTTCGCCTACTATTCAAATGCAGTCATGCGTTGTCCGGCATGCGGACAGTTGTATATGTACAAGTATCTGTATGAGTATCTGGTTGGAGGAAGTGAGGAGGAAGAATGGCTGTATCGAACCGACACAGAAGAAGCGGTGAAATTGGTTGGTTCTTTTCTAAAATCACATGATTTCAAGAACGTAATAACATGTGGCAACTTCTTGAAGATAAGCTATTGAGTCGGAAGTAAGTCTATCCTCTTACTCTTGGACCATGAACCTTCTTATGAGCCCAATTAAACTGACGGAGTTTTGCAGAGGTACCATATCCACAGGCCGCGCACTTCTTGTGCCTGACATGGTATGACCTTCGGCCGCATCTCCTGCATCTAATGTGATGTGGATTATTCTTCTTGCCCTTTGAGGGTGTGCCTTTACCCATTTCTGCGCCTACTCCTTTTTCTTGCCCTGCTTTGGTGGGGGCGATACAATGACAACATTGTCGCCTCGCACAATTACATTCTTGATTTGGGTCACTATTTCTTCGTTGGTTTCAGGGTCGACGTAGACCTCATCAGCGTCCTCAAGGACGAGATTCAAGTGCTGGTCGAACCCTAGCAGACGACCCTTGATCTTTCTTCTGCCTTTCAATTCAACAAGTACTTGGGCACCTATCGATTTCTGAAGTAGCTCCATTGGCCGACCTGCATTCATGATTTTCACCAACACAGAAGCAACGTCTTGGGCTTGACCCTTGACGCTCGCGGTTCCTTTAGGCTACGGCTTAAAAAGATGACGATGCTACCGTAGGTAATAGACATAGATTTGAAAAGGATTAGAGGAAGTTCACACCTAAGATGCCAAAGATTGAACGATTGAAACGACGTCACCTTCTAAAGAAGAGAGATAGGAAGGCTCACATTGAACAGATAGAGCGCGATTTAGGCACCTCTGTGACTGGTCTTGATGAAAAGGCTAAGTTGGAGGAAGGTCTTCTTGATGATGGAACCACGGTCCTAATTCTAGAGGGTTCAATTATCTTCTTTGAGTTAGATGGACGAATGGTACCTACATTGCATGCGATTCTTGACGGACTAATCCAAATCCCTTCTATCACAGTAGATATGGGCGCGGTCAAGTTTGTTGTCAATGGTGCTGATATAATGCGTCCGGGAGTGACGAAAATCGATGATGGCATCATGGAAGGATCTATTGTAGCTATAGTGGATGAGCGTCACGGCAAAGCGCTGGCCGTTGGAGTCTCGAAGATGAGCTCAGACGAAATGCGTGCTGCAACACATGGAAAGGTTGCTTTCTCGAAACACTATGTGAATGACGCTCTGTGGGAATTTGGGAAGAGCTAGGCTAGTCTCCTTCAATATATCCTGCCTTCAAATGCTCCATTGCCGCTATGTAGACGGTCTTGGCTAGGTTCAGCTCAAGGCCACAATTCTTGGCAAACCTATCTCTGGCAAACCCGGGCTTGTCCGCATCTATGTCCTTTCTGACAATATCTGATATCGACGTGTAGCCCTTATCGTACAGGGTGCGAATCTCCACTCTGGAGAGTGTTCTGAACTGATTACTTTCCTCGTCTTGAAAGACAAGCTCAAAGAGATCTGAAGCAGCGAGGTCTTTTCTCACTCCGTAATGCAGCTGCTTGCTCATGAGCTCCAGTCGCTGAGCCCCTCCTCTCTTCCTATTAGCACCCAAGTACTGACTCAAGCTCCATGCAATATCACTGCATATGGCAACCAATGCCTCAACATCTCCTTCCCCTAGATCACTTCCCACCGGAGGTCGTTGTCCCTGAGCGAGCCTACGTGATTCATCAAGCGCATGGTCAATGATATCTGATGCACTCATCTCGTTAACCCAGTCCATGAGGACTAGTTTCTTGATATTGTCACGCTTCTGCTTGAAGTCGCCGTATCTGTCGCTAGGCATCTCAAGATTGGCCAATTTGAGTTCAATCTTTGATGGTATCTGTGCTCTAGGTCTAATCGTCTGAGGTATCCTGAAATGCATGAGCAAGTCTATGATGAACCCCTCATCAGTATCCAAGTCAATGTCATCAAGATTCTTGCGCACAGCAACGTACTCCATGGGATTGAGCCCTGCAGAAACGGCAGCTTTGCCTTCCTTTGTGATGTTGAATTTGTCCTTCTTCTCCTCAATAAGAGCAGTTTTGACAAGCCAACCAAACAGTCCCCCAAACATTCCGTTCATTTGCTTTGAGTACTCTTCGTCTACCGAACCCCTGAATGTGCCATTGACAAAATCACTGAATCTCTGCTTTGCCTGATTCCTGGTGAAAGAACGGCCCGTTGCAGCATCTTTCATAATGAGACTGGCCGCTAGTGCGGGATGTAGTGGTCCCGGGGTAAGTGGTTCCAGTGGTTTGTGAAGAAGAGTTTCTTCGAGTTTCTCAACGGTTGGAAATTGTCGAGTTGGGCTCTCAAAAACGAGATAGACACTTCCACCATTTCTAGCAAGGTAGTACTCTCCAATTCGACCTGCAATCTGAAGATATCGAGAACGGCTTACAAGAAAGAACAGGCCTAGTCCGAAGAGAATTATGACAGAATCAAGAGGGAAGCTGATTCCCGATGTAATTCCTGTTGTAGATACAATTGTCTTTACTTGACCGTCTTTGATGCTCCTCTCAAGGCGTTGGCGCACATTTGGATCCAGTCCTGCATGATGAAATGCCACTCCCTGCTTCAGGGTTTCGTCCAGTAGCGTTGTAACTGGTAACTCCTTCTCAGGACCAAGAATCTCGGATATTTTTTCTTTGGAGATTTCGCGCGGGTGTGTTGCTGCTAGGTCTCTCGCTATGCTTTCAGCAGCATCACGCGAACCCACCACAATCAAGAATGCTTTCTCTTCGTAGTTTTTCATATGCTTCAAGACACAAGTGAGAATTCCGCCAGTGGAGAACCTTGATCGGTGTGTTCCATCAGCACTTAGAATCTCAACTCCCTTTTCACCTTTGGTAACAATGAACTCGTCCGGTTCAAGTCGCACGCTTGGGCGAAATACATCCGCCTCAAGCCAATTCGCGATCTCATCTGTTTCTCCGAACCTTGATGATAGAGCAATGAGCTGAGTAGTACTCTTCAATTGAGTGATGAGCACATCGAGTTTCGTACTCCTGTCAGTTCCGAGATTCTGAGCTTCAATCTCAATGACTGCAGAATCAAGCTCTGAAAGCTCATCAATGACAGCAAGTCCTATGTCGTTAGTCCATGAATTCCCACCAACAACTGCTGACAGAACAGATTCAATGACACTTACAACCAAATCCGCATTATCAAGTTCAAGTTGGCTAGACCTATGACTTCCGTCATGTCTGACAACAGAGTAACCCAGACTCTCGAAAAGCTCTCCATACTCGTCTATGACCTGAGTGTTCAGAGATGTATAGGGTGTTACATACAAACACTTGACCCCTCTCTCAAGTCTAATCAGAATCGCAATCATTGCCAAGAAAGTTTTTCCTGATCCAGGAGGCATTTGGATAACGAGATTGTTATCAACAGCTCCAATCTCCTCCAGAAACTTCCCCTGCGCAGGCATCAGGGTTGTGAAATTCTTGTGTCGCAGAAGAACTTGGGCTGCTTTCTGGACTTCAGTGTTCGGCGTAATTGGACCTCTCATCCCACTGATTGCAGATAGCGCAAGTCTACCATCATGGGTTATTCGGAACTGACGATTCTTACGCCCCCGTTCTCCCTCAGCTACTACAAATCCCACCTTGATGAGCTTGTTCATCGTTTCATAGAGTGTGCCCCCGGAAACGAATTTCTGGCGAGCCTTCTGATATTGCACCTCCTCTTGGGTTCTCCCTTCCTTTCTCTTTTCAACAGGCTTTACTAATCCATGCAACTGCAAAACGCCATCTACGATGCCATCCCATCCGAGGTTAGGAATAATGTCGCCCATTCGAGGGCTTAAAACCTGCAAAATCTCAACTGCATAGCGGTTTCCAAGAGCCTTGAGCTGTTCCTGTAGCTCTGCAATACTCTCATCTTCTGCAACGCGTGCCGCCATTACAATCACTCGTCGATACCGAGAGCTGGTATAAAACTTAGCTCTAGAAGGATTCCGGATGATAATACTCGCTCTTTTCTTCTTTTGGATTCGATGGAATGGTGACTCAGAGGTGTACCTGATTGAAGTTCCTTTCAAAGTTGAGAAGTAAGGGTAACGAGCCGAAAGCGGATGATCGTGAAGACCGGAAGTACTCAGGGCTTGGTATTTTCTCACCAACCATTGCAGCGAAGGAAGTTGATCCACTACGGGATTGCAGAAGAATGGACGAGTTGGACTCGATTTTCATAAGAACGAAACGCCTAGAGTCTTTGGAAGATGTTCAATACGTTGTTAATCAAATAAGAGAGGGCAACATTGTCCTTCTAGATATCTCTCGTCTGAACGATGGACGAGAACAAGCCTATCTCGAATTGAAGAGGATTATTGAACGGATTCGTGGAGAAACAAGAGGCTATCATGCAGATTTGGCTCTGGTTAACGATGGATGTATAATTGTGACGCCCTCCTTTGTAAGACTCTGAGAACCAAAATGCACTGTTTACTACCGCAGTTTTATGGTTTCAGTGACCATGAGCGCTTTTGTATCGATATTCAGTGCCTTATGAATTGTAGATGCAAGATTTAGACACTTTGATGCTTCTCCATGACAGGTCAGTACACGCTCTGGCACAGGGCTGACACGCTTAATGAAATTCAGAATCTGTTTTCGATCAGAGTGTCCTGAAAAGCCTTCAACAGTTTCAACCTGCATATTAACTGGCACAACTGTTGTTTGCCCCTCTCTGTTTCTCATCTGAACTTCTTTCCAGCCCTTCTGAATTCGCCTCCCAAGTGTTTGATCTCCTTGGTATGATACAAACACCAACGTGTTCTTCTCATCGGGTGCCAATAATCTGAAGTATTCTACACTGGGTCCTCCTGCTAGCATTCCTGAAGTGGCCATTATTACACAAGGCTCGCCTTCTACAATTTCCTCACGTTGCTCCGGATTGTCAACGGCATTGAAAATCTCATTGAGAAATGGATTAACCCCTTGATGAAATATCATCTCTCGAATCTTCTTACTCAGTGCCTCAGGATGAGTGGTGTGAATTGCAGTAGCCTGAGCAATCATCCCCTCAATATAGACTGGTATCTTTGGAATGCGTTTCTTGGTCACCAAGTCTTCCAATACAAGCATGATCTCCTGAGCACGGCCTACCGCGAGTACAGGAATAAGCACCTTCCCGCCACGTTCGATTGTACGTTTAATCACTGAGGCAAATTTGCGTTCCACTTCCTGTCTAGGTGG
>JBHLND010000186.1:0-5781 GCA_048937485.1 Promethearchaeota archaeon | reverse complement strand
CTCTTGGCCAACATCGATGAGAGCGTAGAACTCGAAGATGGAAAAGTTACAGTGAACCGTCGAGGAATGACGCATATCGTTTTTCATCAGAAATATGGAGAAGCTCGAGTTTATGGAGCTAACTTGTCAATAAACTATGATGTGAATGGGTCAGTGTATCTTCTTAAGTCTAGTCTGATACATGGAATCGACATACCGAAGAGTCCCAATGTTAGTCCCAGTCAAGCTGCGGAAATTGCTGAAGCACATGCGGGAAAGGGAGCCATGTTCTTTGCAGACATCAAGCCTCTCCTTATCGTTGCTGCCGCCAAGACCTTTCATCTAGAGAAGGAAAAGCAAGAGTACTATCTTTGTTGGCAACTGACAGTTATATGGCCAGAAGGTGGCAAAGATCCAGATTGGATCTACTTCATTGACGCAACCGACGGAAAGGTACTCTTCCGTCACCATGCAGACAGGATTGGAGATGGAATTGGCAACTACTCACCAGACGCAACGCTCAACTCAGAAGCATCTGGAGCGATTTATCGGCTCCGTGATACATCAACTTCCTCTGCATGGGCTGAACCAAACAAGCCTGTTATAAGTACATACGATGATGCCGGGTCAACCTCTAGGACCTTGACAAACTATTCAGAAGACGCAAATGATGATTGGGATAATGTAGGGCCACCTCGCCCTCCCACTCGACAAGATGACCAAGGACCCGAGGTGGATATTCATCGTTATGTGGGATATGTCCTTAGCTACTTCTACCTTGCATACGGGTACAATAGCTTAGACGGTGGAGGAGTGGAGGTGAAAGCCCACGCTCATAATGAAAGATACGCCAATAATGCATACTGGAGCCCCACATACAAGCAAATCTACTTCGCAGATGGCGATGGTGATCCTGATGACCCTGCGGCCACTCGTGATTTCATGTGTCCATTGGATGTCGTTGCCCATGAGTTTGGACATGGTGTCAAGTATTACCTAGGTATTCTTCAAAACTACGACGGAGAAAGCGGAGCTCTGGATGAGGGTATAAACGACCTCTTCGGTGCCCTCATTGCCCTTCTTTATCCAGCCGAGGATCCTTGGCCATGGCATCATGGTCGGCAATATCGCCTAGATGGCACAGTCGGACGTCACATAAAGGATCCAAGTCGCGATGATGCTGGAGTTGTCCAGTATGATGACACAAATAACACAACCAAAGCTAATTCATATCCATACTGCCCAGATCATTACAGTCTACGTTATACTGGCGCTGATGACTCTCATGGCGTACACTACAACTGTCCAATAATTTCTCATGCAGTCTATCTAATGATAGAAGGAGGAACACATCGACTATCTGATGTAACAGTTAATGGCATCGGCATAGACCCAGTTGAACAGATGCTTTGGGATGTTCTTACGACAAATCTGCTCACAGACACATCCGATTTTGCTGATTTCCGTCTTGCGTTTATTCAGGTATGTCTAACACTATACCCTGAAAATCTAGACTACTTAGCTGCAGTCAAGTCAGCCTTTCACGCAGTTGGTATCGGTCCGGACCTATACATCCGAGACAGACCTGAAGACAATGGAGAAGAACCTGGGACTCTCAGTTGCATGAGCCCTGACATTATCGTTCGTCAACAGCAAGCTGATGCAGCGACTTTGGCTCAGATTGCTGACCCAACTAATGCATCACTTAGCCAAGAAATTGAGCTGGGTCCGGATGATCACTTCGTTTATTTCCGAATTTTCAACCGAGGCTCCAGTCCTGATGCGGCTGCGTCAGGCACTTTCCGACTATTCATTTCTCCCGCTTCAACATTTCCAACTCCAGACACTTGGCATGAAGTTGGTCACTACGACTTCCCTGAGGTTCCAGCCAAAGCGGCTCTCGCTGATCCGCCAGGAATTTGGGTTCCAAATGCTGGGAACCAGTGTATTATCCTCTCCTCAGCACTAATCAATCAATTGGGAGTAGGGCATTATTGCTTCATTGGCATTATAGAGAGTCCAGATGATCCAGCACCTGATTGGAATCTAATTGACAGTTACTCAGAGTTTCATGATTTCATCAGCAAGAGTAACAACTACGCTTGGCGCAATTGCAACATCAATGATGATGTCCAAGCCGAACCGACAGGCGAATTTCAAGCAACGCAACATGAATTCCAAATGAACGGTATGGGCAAGCGACGTGAACCGAGAGACCTCGAGATAGATACGCGGGATATGCCATTAGGAACGCAAATCGCATTTTGGATTCCGGCTGCAAAGTTCTGGGGACTCAGGGCATTTGAAGCTCGAGAATTTCAGAAAAGCGGTCTTAAGGCAGATCATGTTCTGAAGGATACATCGATTGACAAGCTCAAGTTTCATCCCCTTCCTCTGAATAACTTGGTAAGGTCAATGGACTTGGATGTGATGAAGCCGAAAGTGGTCAAACGAGAATCCAAAGAATGGTATCCACTTGGAGTGAATCCAGGAAAGATGGTTCGCTTTAGTGGTCTCTCATTAAAGCGGGGCGAGAGAATGCAGGTACGTTTTACGGTGAAGTTTCCAAAGGGTGTGGACCCGCGTGACGTGACACTATCGATTCGAGAACGAAGAAATAACATCGTACTTGGTCAGATGAACTACATCTTCAAGATAGGAAAGACTCCGAAATCGAAGTAGCAAGTGATGAGTGCTATAAAGAAGACAGAGCTTGATTGAGAAATCATGCCATTTGAGCAAAATGTAACTCTGGAGCTGTTCCAAAGAGGAACGTCGATTTAAGAGAGATACTACGATGAGAGTGCAGTTCAAATTATCTCAGTAATGTTTGAAGGCAAGTGCAATGCAAACTCACAGATATCGTCACCGTTGATGACAGACTTGAGAACCTCCACTCTGACTGGTTGACCTAGAATGGCTTCCCAGAAATTCTTGAAATAGCCTGCACTGCAGCCACAGAAGACAGGATCGATAGGTCTGTCTTCTTCCTTGAGTGCCTCACGAATCCAAGGATTGTGACAGAACCAATACCGTTTCATCTTCTCATCAGTTTCTTGTAGGTACTGCTTCGCCATATAGGGAATCTTTGTGATGATAACTCGGTTCCCAGCACGAATGCCCCCCTCAATGGTTGGACGTGATCTCACATATGAAACAACATCTTCAGTGATTTCCTGAATGAAGAAGAGACTGCCGTCTTGAACGTGTTTCTCTAATCGCTCCACCAAATTCTCGTGTCTTATCTTGAGGAATTCATCAATGTTCTGAAGTTTCATGTATAACTGGGCGGGTTGTACGTAGGAATCTGTATATCTGCCTCTAAGTCCAATTTCAAAGAATTCCTTGCACGTGCCACAATCAAACTTCGTAAGGAATCTCTCGACGAGGGCTTTCGTATAGCTTGGCTTGGCACTGGGTCGAATCCCCAGTGGAGGAATACCAATTCCCTCGAAAATCTCATCAGCCACGTCTTGGTCAAATTCGTCCTTCAAGCGCTTGTAGAAATTCTCAATCATCTCCCGCCCATCTAGAATCTCGAGAAAGACCGTGATCATTGTACGATTCTCCTTAAACAGGCCATATCGGTAGAGAGTGGCGTAGTTCTCGGCAGAGTTTCTTTCGTCTTGTATCAAGTCTTCCGAGAAGCTGTGCAGATCATCTGTGGACGCATTATCGCATGTTCTGTTTCTCAGGGTGAGAAATAGGGCAAGTTCCTCTACTAAGCAAACAGATGCATCAACTTGCGGCTCCTCAAGATTCTTCTCTCGTAAGAATTTCTCGAAACCTCTCAAGTCCAGGCTCATAGCCTATCCCCTCGGGCCACTCCAAATAACCCATTTCACCAGCGCAAGTATCTTCTAACGCGATTCTTGCGATTCATCAACGGTTGGAGCTATGACTCGCCTTCTGTTCCACCGCCCGTTTCAGGAATTGTCAGAACGAGCAAAGTTGCTATCCCCATGACTATGACTAGGTACAGAACCGAGTAGAAGTATGAAGTGTCTACTCTTAGTGCCTCAAGGAGAATTGAGCCAAGGAACCCGCCTAGGTTGCCGAACCAGAATGCCAAACCAGTACTTGCTCCAGACAATTCCGGTCCAACTGTTTCAAATTCCTCAACGACAGAGAGGGCAATAGGCATCACTGCAATCAGGAAGAACCCAAGAATCGCCGAAGAAACGTATGTGATCTCAAGAAGCGTACTTGTTCCTAGAATCAGGGTTGCTAGAGTGCCAACAGCCATTGCGACTATTAGAAACGGTTTTCTCTTCTGGACCTTGTCGGATATGCCCGGCACAACCACAGCACCTACTATTCCAAAGGAAAGCAGAAGGATCATGACAATTGCTGGACTTCCTAGGCCAGCTGCAACGGGAATCCCTAGGCTCAGGAGCAGCTCTTCGACAATCGCTGTGAGGCCAATGAATATGCCAAAGCCTCCAAAGAACCCAATTGAGATTATCCACACATTCCTATCTTTCAGCATCCCTCTGACACTGGGCGTGGCTTCAGCGAGAACGTCAATGTCTGGAGGTTTTGGAGGCTTGTCCCTGGCAACTGCGAAAAAGACAACCGCGAGTATTACTGCCAATGCGGCATCAAGTTGGAGTATCCATACCAGATTCGCCTGAGCCAGGGCGATTGTGTAACCCGGGTCTCCATATAGCGGAGCCGTCCAAAGAATCATGCTTAGTGCAGTCCCAAGAAGCATTCCGAGAAGCATAAACAGCGTGCTTATCCCGGTTGCCAGTCCTCGCTCACTCTTCGGAAACCAACTGACACTGAGGTAGACAATGCAGTTCTGAATCATGACTGACCCGACTGACAGACCAAACTGAGAGAGAAATATCAAGTAGAAGTCATTGATGATGAATATCCTGAGCGTTCCAAAAAGGGCCTGAAGTATGGAGCCCAGGCCGGCTACAACCACCAAGCCCTTTCGATCAGCAAGCAGTCCTACAGGAATTGAGAGGATAATAAACGCTAGTGGTTGGGAGGCTGTAAGCAAAACGACACTTGGATCCCCAGCCGGCAACCCGAGTACTGGCGTGACCTCGTTTCGAATAAGTGAGAACACAAGCCACATCATCTGCCCAATCATGAAGACTAGGCCGAATACGAGCAGAACTGCCCATCGATATCTGAAAACCTCGACTTCCTCAGACAAAGCAAATCACCCTGGAAGAATGAATACCAAACTAATTCACTTCCTAGTCGATTGGTGACTGAAATCTGTTCCGATAGATAGGGAGTTGCTTTTACTGGCACTGGTCTAATCTCTAGAATTATGTTCTTTTGCTGTGACTGAAACTTGACAGCAATGATTGAACAAGAATCCTTCTCTCAACACCAATCCTTTAGGAGGACGATTCGTGAACGAATCTTTCTCGGGTGCGTTGTGGCCATTCTGATCGGCACAACCATCCTCGTTATAACTCCAAGTAATGAGCTAACCTTCGGAGTATTGTCAGTCGGTGACGAGTCTTTGGGTACAGTGGGGCATTCTATCTCCGACCAGAGTTCTTCTGGTCAGACAGAATTCCTTCTCCTCAATACCACAGACTTCACCTTGGATGCAGGATGGATAACAAGAGCCACACCGAATGATGTAGGCTATGTCAAGTCATACCAAGACACAGGTGGTTTTCATGTTGAGGGATCGTACGTGAGCTTTACGCTACATTGCTATCTCAATATCATTGTCGACCACTATGATGCACTTGAAGTATCTTCACATGTTGTATCAGAGTCCGGCAATTTCACATTTGGAATCTCTAGCTATTTTGGGCTATGGTGGTT
>JBHLND010000011.1:0-25249 GCA_048937485.1 Promethearchaeota archaeon | reverse complement strand
TGTCTTTCATGTACTCCAAGTACTCATCTCCGAACTGGTCAATAAGCAGTGTTTCCTCGATTTTGGTAATCCAGTGGAATGGTATCGACAAGAAGATGGCAAACATGATGAGCAATAGGTTGGCGGAAATGATTGAAACTGATAGAGAGAAGAGGATGAAGATTGTGTACATTGGATGACGGATTCTACTGTAAGGCCCTCCCGTTATCAGCTGATGCTCCTCCTGTATCTCCAGCTTTGCAGAGTATTGCTTGCCTAAAGTGTGGTGAATCCAGAAAAGGAATGCAGTACTAATCACAGCCACCCCAGCTCCAACCCAACGAATTAAGGCTGGCAAAGCCAACTGAAATACAAAGATGATTTGCGGTAAGAGAATCCATAGGAAAATCGATGCAAAATACCCTAGAATTGCAACAGTGAGGGCAGCAAAGGACTTTGTTATCTGAGTGTATTCCTTCTCACTAGTTCTACCAAGATTCTGAGTTCTGTAGTATATTCTTACTCCTGCAAAAGCGCCGTAAATTACAACAAAGAGAATCTTGAACATGAGCTCTTCTTCCATGGAAGTTCACCTTATGGAAGCAAAGCCACAAACACATAAAAACATACCCGTCGGTCATTTTTAATTCCTGTAAGTCATTTTATATATGAGATTGCCCAGAGATGTTTGTGAATCATCATGCCCAAGGTTGTGCCGGAGTACAAAGAGAAGGCAAAGAAGAGAATAATGATGCATGCTGCAAAGCTGTTCTCTGAGAAGGGATACTACAAGACGAAGATGATTGACATCGCTGAAAGTATGGGCGTAAGCAAAGGGGCAATCTACCAGTATTTTGATAGCAAGCAGGATCTTCTCATCTCGACGCTAGAAGCTCATACGAGCAGTCGCGGAGAGGAAGTTGACAAATTCCTGGCCTCTGGTGGCATAGCTGAAATTGCCACAGAGGAATTCTTTGACAGGATGCTATCAATGCGTCTAGGCACTCTTGTTCTTAATTTGGACCTGCTTCGTGAAGCTGCTGTTAACAGCCAGATTCTAAAATGGGTCAGGGAGAGCTTTGAGTCCTGGGTCAAGGGCCTCTCTAAGATTATTGATGCTTTCAAGAATGATGGAACAATAAAGAAGCATATTGAGTCTGAGTCACTGGCTAGAGGAATCTTGGCCATTCGGGATGGTCTGTACAGTTCCATAAGCGTTGGAAGCGAGGTTTCCAAAGTGCGAAGAACTTGGGTCACAGTAATGCGCCTTCTAATGATGGAGATTCTCGTTGAACGTAATTACCAGGAACGGTAGGAGTGGATGCATGTTCCTCTCAACTGATTTCTACTGCAGATTAGTTACTTTGGGACTATTTTCCTTGAGAACTCATGAGAAGGCTGCTCAGGCTCATCATGGACATGTATATTCCACCTAAGTTCGTCGCAGAAATCTCCAGTGAACAGTGTAACAGACCTACGCATTCTGACATTCTCATGGGCATAGCTTCCGATCCTTGGTCCATGATAGCACACCGTATAGTACGCAAGTTCCTTGTCCTGAATATGTATCATTGACTCATACCAGACGCATCTATCGAATTTTGCAAGAAACATCTCATCATCAAAATCCACCACACCAAATTCGAAGGAATTACTATCCTTCCAGTATGGCACTGATGACTCACGTACCTGTTTCAGCGTGACTTTCCATCGTCCTCTCTCTGCTACCTTCTTGCCCCAGAACTCAACAAAGTCCTTGAAGAGCTGGATTCCTTCTTCTCGTCCAAGCAGATCGACCAGGGCTGCAATTCGATTATAGAGAAGCATGTGTTTTGCACGAAGATGGTCTATAGATCTGACTTCTGAGATATCCCCTATTAGATCGCTACCCTTCTCATGGGGAATATATTTCATGATTACTTGAAGAGCGAGATCCTTGACCGGAACATACGAACTAAGGATTGATTGATTATCCAAAAGAGCATCAAAGCCTACATCACTCAGAACAAAGGAACTGCCTTCTAACTCATCAGAATACTTCGCACAAACTCTCTCTATGAATGAATCTAGCATCTCAGGTCTATTGGCACTGATGAAATCAAACATTAGTTCAGTGTTCCATAACCAATCTCGAATCTGCTCATCCAGATTGATTCTAGTCTTTGCATTTTCGTCATAGGTACCAAAGTATTCATACTCTGGATTCATAGCATCCGTTCTAATGGAGTATTATATATTTGTGACATATGACGCAAGCCTACCATGACCAAAATCCTACGTGTTAGAGCATTCTTTCTACTTTGCACAATGTAATAAGAATGATAATTGAAGTCAAGCCACATTCACAACAGATAGTTGGAAACATGCCATGAGCAAGCTTGAGGTGGTCTGGAGAGGAAGAATCCCCTTAGAGCAGGTCAGTTGGACACTTGACCCGGATTCCAATCTCATTCTAACGCCAGAATTGGAGGCTGAGCGGGACAACATATGGACGCGCACTCTGAAGAAGCATCCCAACTCATATGACGGCAACCTTGTTGTACTACTGGATTACCGGACTTCACGGAACTCGATTAGCTTTCAATTAGGCTCAATTAGCTTCTCTCGAATTCTGACATTGGAACAGGCGGGTATAGGACCCAATGCCTACGGAAGTCTAGGTTTTCAATCCGTTCTATTATCACCGGATAGAAAGTTTGTAGTGATTGGCGAACGGGCAAAGAATTCCCTTTATTGTCCTCTCTATCATGCAATACCGGGAGGGATGCTTGAAGTTTCTGATGCCAAAGGCCCCTTCGAACAAGCTTGCCTGCGTGAAATCAGGGAGGAAGTAGACATTGAACTTGAGCGGGAAAAGTATCTCGTTGCCCTAATTAATGAGCTTCACGGAAGTGTTGGGATAGTAGCTATGATTGAAGCTGTTGCAAGGGATCCACTCGATTATGATACTTCTATTCTTGGAAATGAAGAATGGACTGATGGGCGTTTGTATTGGGTTTCAGTCGAGAATCTGAATCAATTCACATCCGACAATAGCCTAGAGGGGCCACTTTTCCTGAGAAACGAGTGGCAGATTTACAAAACTACAGGACAAAGCGACATTTGGAAGTCTTAATACGAAGCTTTGTTCCATAAGGTATGTCGTGGAGGATGGTGCCAGAACCATGGAGCGAAAAATCCTATCTTTGCTGTTGGTGATTATATTTGCATTGTCTACTGTTGCAGCCGGTTCGCCTATCATGCAATCCACTTCTGCGACCTACAAAGAATCATTCACTATCTCATCTATAGAAATCGCCATGGTGTTCAGCACGTATTTGGGAGGGACATTTTATGACGAAGCTTTTGCCATCGGAGTGGATTCAAGTGGCAATACATTTGTTGCAGGCTACACATGGTCAGATGATTTTCCAACCTACAATGCGATGAATAGTACTCCGAATTCTGGTGAAGACATTTTCATTGCAAAATTCTCCCCCACCGGGCAGCTCCTCTTTAGTACATACTTTGGTGGAACCACCCAACAATTACTCAAAGACCTTACAGTGGATGATTCTGGTAATGTCTATCTAACAGGTTCCACACATTCGTCCGACTTCCCCATTATGAATGGTTACCAAGAAGCTCATGGGGGCGGAGGTCCGGATGCCTTTGTTACCATTATAGACGGTACTGGTTCCAACGTAATCGCAAGCACTTTCTTTGGCGGAAGTAGCTCAGATGTGGGATTGGGAATTGACTTGGATGGTGAGGGCAACATCTACATTGTAGGTTTAAGTGAATCGACCAATTTACCTACAACTCCTGGTGTCTATCAAGAGGACCATGCTGGAAACGATGACGTATTTGTCGCCAAATTGAACTCAACAGCTAATGGTCTGGAGTATTGCACCTACCTTGGTGGCTTCGAGGATGATGTTGGCTATGATATAGAAGTTGATGATGCTGGCTATTGCTACATCTCAGGCTATACGCTTTCAGATGATTTCCCAACTTTAAATCAATTCGACTCAACGTTAAACGGAACCCAAGATGCCTTTGTAGCAAAATTGGATCCCTCAGGCGATCTGGTCTACAGCACATATCTGGGTGGCACAAATGATGATGAGGCAAAAGACTTGACCATCGATGCCAGTGGTCAATGCTACATCACGGGAATTACACAGTCAGATGATTTTCCTATGATTTCTTCATACAATAGCACTCACGGTGGAGGTCGCGATGCCTTTGTTGTGAGATTGGCATCCGCTGGAAACGTCATACAGTACAGCACCTATCTTGGTGGAGCTGATGGGGACGAAGGAAATGAAATTCTATTGGATTCACAAGGGTACGTGTACATTGCAGGAATGAGTCAGTCGTCTGACTTTCCAATTGTTTCGCAGATAGCAATTGGCGAACATCGCAATCAGGATGCATTCATTACGAAGATGTCACCCGATGGGTCCGCACTTCTCCTTAGCACATTATTTGGTGGTGTAAGTAGTGATTTTGCACAGGGTATTGCCTTAGGACCCGATGAACTGACGATACACATAGCTGGGCAGACATTTGGACCATTGGAGGAAGGGATGGATGGTCTGCCTACTCTAAACGCATATCAAGACACACATGCTGGTGAATGGGGAGTTTTCCACTATGATGCCTATGTGACTGTGTTCAGTCAACCAGGTCCCACAACCACGTCTACAACTTCTACCACTACAACGACCACCAGTACAACCACCTCTACAACCTCGACTACAACAACTACTACAACAACGGAATTCCCCATACGTATTGATGTTTTCATAGCTGTCGGAGCCGCTGGCTGTGCAATTATCGTGATAATAGTATACGTGGTGCTAAGAAGAAAATAATACTATGTGATGAAAACACCCTAATCCACGAGTGCCATAGAAATGGGCTGGTTTCCAGACATGGATCGAGAGCAACCTTTGTTTGAATTTTCTATTTCCACTTCAGGACGAAATCCTAGGCATCTCTTCGTCTTGCAATGACTACACCAAGTACAATAACAGCTGCAGATACTGGAAGAATCACCAACACGAGCGAAAAGTCAGGTATGTCTGTGGTAGTAGTAGTAGTAGTAGTTGTTGCTGTTGCTGTAGTTGTTGTTGTAGTTGTACTTGTTGTGCCTGTTGTTGTAGGTGCCGCCAGCTCTTCTACGTATACATTCATTTCTGTCTGGTTCATTGTAGGTGTATATCCAGCATTCGTGAATGCATTCATTGATCTCTCAAGATAGTTATGGAATGACTCATCCATTGGCTCAGTACCGGAATATTGCTCACTCAAGGGTTCATAATCGGGATCCAAAGATGAGTACACGGTGTAGTCCAGATAGTCAGCAGTTGCACACAGAATATTCCTAGACGCCCAATAGTCCAAAGCTACTGGATCTTGACTGGCACCAATAATGTTGGTAAAGCTAGCATAGGAATACTCGCTCCATGGTCCACGCATTGCTGAACTCTCCATCGGATGAGCATTTACCCACACCATATCCAAAATATGAAGGATGGGCGCCCTTGTCTGGATCATTAAGGTGGCCATTCCTCCCTGTCCAATGGAGAAGTGCTCATGTGCAATTCCTGGATCTACTGCAGGCACGATAAGACCCCTTGGAAGTCCCATGTAATTCTTGACACAACCTGTTACACCATATCGGAAGTGTGACTTCATGACTGGCATATTGATTACTTTCAATCTATCACTGTCATATCCTGATTGGCTGTCCCACACTCCATATTTGAAGCTAATATATGTCCCATGAATCGTTCTGAACTTGGGGTATGATGTGTAGATTTCTGTGATGGGGTCCCAAGTGTCGTTCAAGACATATCCGTCAGTCAAATCGCCCTCCAAGTATTCCTCGACGAGCCTATTCCTAAGTGTGTCCCATAGGAACGTTGAAACGTTTATCCCATTGAAAGAGTTTGCAACTTCCAACATTGACTGATTGCGATAGTACGAGTTTGCAAAATAGAAATTGAGGTTCCCAAGTCCCTGACCGTTGTCTGCAATCACGATTTCACCTGTGAAACCATCTGGGTGATTTGAAATTGCCGTGATAAGGCTCTTGACTAGATCTGTATTAGTTCCTCCTCGGGCAGCCCACTGAGCATTCACCTTCAGAATTACAACATCATTCCTTCCGATTAGTCCGGAGGGTGTCGATGCTGTTTCGTAGAAATCCAAGTCTTCTGATTCCATCATATCAAGCAAAGCGCTAACTGCGGAGTCCATGTTTCCATGTATTCCCGTGACATTCTGGACGATGAAGAGATCAGAAACACCCTCCGGAGAAATGTGTGTAGCTAGGTCAAGAGGAACTTGAGTATAATCATCCTCCTGTGCAATGGTGAAATCAACCCCTAGAATCGGTGATTCGCTGGCAAGGAAGACTGAACCCACAATAAGGGTTGCCAGAATCGCGGCTGGCTTCATCTTTCCCAAGGATGAACGAATTCTCCCAATACTGGGAATGAATCCAAGGACTGCTAATTTGAATATCTGAATGTTTGAGATTGCAGCCTGCTGACAAGGGTACAGGATTCTCGATGGTTTACTTCCAGACCGCAGCGCAAGCCAGAAAGCACTTCCTAGAGCAATAATTCCTAACGCCCATAGTCCCTTTTTCATCTTCTTTTTGTGGTGATGGGAGGGTCGGGAGGCATCAGTTTCTTCACCATTGAACATCTTCCTCTCTCCTGAATCAAGGAAGTATATTGCTTAGCCTATTTTATGGTTAATGAACTCAGCACTGGAAATCTATCATTGAAGTTGGTGAACAACTGGGGGAGCTTGGATCAGCTTAGAGGTAGGAAGAGAGTGTTTCTTGTATCTTCCTGATTATTCTTTGATTTTTCCTGACTATTGAGGCATCCTTTTCCCGTTTCTCCTGATCTTCCAAGAGGGGACATTGCTTCCCTCTTAGACCCTCAAGAGTTGCTCGAATGCTTGGACCCAACATTAGAGGATTATAGCCGCCTTCCAGTACCCAGAACGATCCCTGCATACCAAAGGAATTAACTAGTTCGTCAATGGATTTTGCAATATACCAATAGGTTTCCGAGTCCACATTCATTTCCCCAATTGGATCTGCAAAATGAGCGTCATATCCAGCTGAAACCGCGATGATGTCTGGTCTGAAACTCTCTATAGCTGGAACCACTATCCTATTGATTGCTATCTTGTAGGATAGGTTCGATGACTCTTCATGCAGTGGAATGTTGACATTGGTTCCCAGGCCTTCTCCTTGTCCAATCTCTTCAAAGTGACCTATCCCAAGACCATCAAAGCTATATTGGTGGAGTGAGATGAACTGAACTGAAGGATCAGCGTAGAAAATCTCTGCCGTGCCATTTCCAAAATGGTCATCTATGTCCAAGATTGATACTCTCCTTGCTTCTCCATTCCTTAGTATGCTTCTAACTGCAATAGCTACATTGTTGAAGAAACAGAGCCCCATGGATGAAGACGAAGTGGCATGGTGACCTGGCGGTCGAACAAGAGCAAACGCATGTCTGGATACACCTGATGTGACCATATCAGCAGCAAAGAGGGCGCCGCCTAGAGCATACATTGCTGATGGCATAAGATGCTCGCTGGCATACGCTGACTCTCCCAGTTGACCGCCTCCCAGTTCGGACATAAGCTCAACAGAATGAACTAGATACTCCGAATGAACCAACAATGCTTCTTCACGGGTTGCTTGCGGAGTCTTGAATCGTTTCGTTTCCTCAAGTACGCTGTTCTCTTCAAGGTACCGAAGTGCCATTTGAATTCGAATTGGGTTCTCAAATCCTTCCATGTGTGGCTCCGGGAATGGAGCAACATGTCTGTCCAGTCCAGTCTGATCCACAAAGGTGATTTCGCCTTTTCCCAATTCAGTCACAACTAGAATGAATGTGCCATGTTCCTTATACTCTTTCAGTGGGTGAATTCCTATCCTGAGCCGGTTCCCATATCTATCGATTCTGTTGTCAATGCTCGTATTATTGAGCGTCCAAGAACCACCGTCACTATAGCAGACATAGCAACCTTCAACGGCGTGATAAATCCGGCTCCCAGCCATATCGTCTGCAGGACCTCTACCGTCCAACCAAAGAGGAACCAATAGGTTTGTCCTGGAACAAGTATGAATACCCGGAGTAGAATATCGGCTTCCAATCCTATTACACTTCCAAGTAACAGGCCAAGCAATGAAGACCTCTCTTGCGATTTGGGCCAGAAATCCTGTGTGACAATGAGTACGAAAATTACAACAAATCCGTAGCCAACGAGAATATCCCAGATTCCCCAGAGCGGTAGCTCCCTAGCTATTGGATCAATGAGAAAATATCCTAGAAGCAATACGGAATACAGTCCAATGACCGGCTTCCAATTTCGTTGATAGACAAATCCCGCTATTGCGGCTCCCAGCGGTGCTCCCAACATGAATAGGAACTCGGTGATATCTCGAAAGTATATAATATGCCCAACAAGATTTCCCAATCCCACGGACACCGCTCCTACATAAGGTCCCAATAGGATGCCAACTAGGGGACTTAGCAAAAACATCCATGACCCCCAAACACCGGAATAAAAGGCAGGTAGAATCGGGATGCTATCTAGGATCGCAATCATCGCAGTAAATACTGCCACGAAGGAAACAAAACGGCTGCCACTCCTTTCAACGGGGATTATCATGGTACAAGGGGTCGCAAAGATGCTCAATTTAAGCATTAAGTCCTGTTCCATTTCCGATAAAATGAGGGGCATCGAGGTACATTCAAATTTGTAGCCCAGCCCTAATGAGATTTTGCTCTGATTCTTCATGATGGAGTCTTTCTACTCCAAAGGACTACAGCTATTACTGAAATACCAACTACAGCTCCACCTCCAATGATGGCCAAAGCTGTAGTGTTCAGAGGTAAATCATTAGTAGTAGTTGTGGTCGCCGTAGTTGCTGTCGTAGTCGTCGGCTCAAGCCCTACTCGTATTTCATGGATTTCGTATGCTGGATTCCCAAACGTATCTGTTGCTTTGATCTCTATCGAATAAAGTCCCTCATCAAGTTCGCCGATAGTTCCGCTGAATATAGGAAGTGGTGCGCTTCCATTAAGACTGATGTCAACGATTGGTATTTCATCTATTCGATGTCCAGATTCATTTAGACCATAGACTTCCACTTCTACAGAACTAACTCCTGACTCATCGTTGGCCTGTGTTGAAATCTCGATTTCGTCGCCTGGCATAATACTATCCGGTGATATCGCAGTATGAGAGATTATCGGAGGATATTCCTCGTAAACACCAAGTGCAGTCGCAATCGCTTCACACATCTCAGTGCGATAGAACCGACTTCTCACCCCAGTGACAATGTTGCCATCAATTATGGGAGGAACAAGTTCGTGAAAGGTTGCTCCAGCAGCCTCGTATATTGCCTGGTAATCAGCATGTCCGGTTACATGCTTCCCATCTATCACATCAGCAGCAGCAAGTACTCTTACAGCTCTACACCACGCACTGACAATCAGTCCCGCATCAAGAGCGTTATTGATGAGATCAAGAGCCGCTGGGCTGCTCAGAAGTAGACTGTGAGACTCGCCTGGCATAATTGAGATACAGTCATACTCTGTGATATCCTCAATCTCTGATATCAGAAAGTCTATGGTAAGAGTCATCGCAGAGCTCTGGTAGTCGCAAGGTGTAAGAACTTCTGCCAGTCCTGTTACATTCACTTGCCAGCCATAACCCTCCAGAATCGGACGAATGTAATGGTAATTCGCACCGTAGTCATGATCCATCATAAGCAGGACTTTGATGTCAGTTGTTGTTCTTGTCAGAAACACAGAGATTTCAGAGTGGAATGTGCCATGCGCGGTCACAACTTCTATCCATGTAAGAACTGGCTCGTCTGGATTGAAGATACCCAGAGTCAGATTGATGTAGTGCTCATTCAAGCCTGTATCTATCCTCTGGTATGTGGATGTCGCTTGGTTTGTTCTCGCAAAATACACAACTTCTGCAGCGAAGTCCTCACTAGATGTGATAGTTGAGCTCAAATTGAATCGACAGGGCACGTACCCTGCGTGCTGAGGCACCTTTGGTTTCGATATTTCCGGAGGTGATGGATGGCAGGGGTAAATGTCTTCCAATCCTCCTATCAAAGCTCCCGACCTCAGTGTTGTGGCGAGCACCTCTATGCAGTCTTCGGAACTCGGAGATGAGGGACTCTGCAAGGTCCATGAGCAGCTCGTCATACCATTAACGCCATTAAGAACTGTGGAAGCTGTACCACTCACAAGTGAATACCCCACAGGAATGTCAAGCTCAACTGTGATATCAGTTGGAAGAGCAACGACGCCTGGGTCAATGGTGCAGTTCAATTCGAACTCAGAATCTCCAACATTTGGTGTTCCATCTATTTCCGACGTGAGGTGAAGGGGTCGAATGTCTATGACCATGTAATTCTGGTTTGCCCATTTTTCTCCCAGCCATTCATCCGGGTCCGTACTCATTACGGTATAGGGGCCCGAGTATGGAGCTTCAATCCAAGGATCATGCAAATAGAAGGTATCTGTCCGTTCATCATAGCCTGTTAATACTCTAAAATGAGGAAGGTATGTAGTCGGACTGAATCTTGTGACAATCACAAGTGGAATTCCTCGGTCTACATAGCTCTTCAAGTAGTCATCCCTTTGGTCCCCAGTAAGACTTGAAAGATAGCTTACATTGGCTTCAAAGCCGTATTCTCTCCCTACATACTCATCGTATCTTGCGGCTCTTAGAAAGCACTCCTCGTGAGTTTCTTCGGAATATGGTTCAGCGAAAAGAACCCCCTCAATTGTAAGCTGCGGAAGATACGCGCCATAATAATCAAAGACCATCGATAGGCAAGCCGGACCACTTCCTCCGCTTGAAAGTCTCTGGAACTCGAAAATGACATCCAGTACCTTGTAGTGGGCATTAGTGTCAGCTGGCACCATATACTCCTCTTCTTGATCATGTATTTCCGTCAACTGTAATGCGCTATTGCTGTCCAGAATACTCGGTGTCCAAACAATGCAGCCGGCAAAAACCAAAACGAGCAAGCATGTCACTGTGGCTAAATCTCGAAACCTTCCCTTCTTTGCAGCCATGGTAGCACCCCACGGAATCTACCATTAAGCTACCGAGTCAAATCAAGCCATAGTCTAAATATATCCTAAGACTTCGGGTCGGCGCAACCTACCACTTGAGAATATAGAGGTTGCCAAATCAACCCATGATTCCGCCGAACTTGGCATCGAAGTTCTGCGCTTTCTCATCGAGACCGTATTTATTCCAGGCTGTAGTCGCAGAATCATAGAGGGTCTTTGCAAGGTCCAAATACCTTTGGTGTCCAAGTCTATTCCAGGCCTTTATCAGGAGCTCAATTAGCGGACTTGCCATCATAGCCACTTCGTAATCGTATTTTCTCGGGTCCTGTATGGCAACTGTGTTTATTGCAGTGACTTGGTCAACTATCTTCTCAAGAGCCTCATTATCAATGACATCTGCTGCAAGGCTCGCATGGAATGTTGCTGAGATTATGTCATCCCGGCATACGATTCCATTAGCAATGAACCATTCATGTACCTCCAAAACTATCTCTACTCCTTCTTTCAGAGCGTTGGCTCTCTTCTCCTCTTGAAGAAGTGTAGATGCAATTGATGTGAGTGAGGTCATTGCATTTCCAAGATTTGTAGCATAATACGAGGTCCTAGTTATTTGCATCGCATCAATTGTATCAATGTCAAGTAGGTGCATCGCTATGCAGATTAGTTGAATTTGCTCATCACTCAATTTTCTTGCTTTTGTCAGAACAGGAAAAATCGCGTTGGCCACAACAAACAGAGAGAATCTGACTCTGGACTTTGGCCATTCCTCCTCCATGGTTCGCAGAATGTCTGAAAGAAACTCCATAGTGTTCTCCAAGTGGAGCTCTCTGGATAGCCCAGTAGAAATCGCATAATATTCAGCATAAGCTACGCTAAGACTCTGAAATACACTATCTATTGTGATGGCAAAGAGAGGTATCTTTGTCCTCATGAGATTTCGGAAGTAGTTCTTGTAGAGAACAAGGACCTCTTCCAGTACTTCTTTTCGTTCTCCAATGGTCAACACTGGCGACTCAGCTAATGCAGTGAGTAGTGCGATGTAATTCTGTAGTTTAAACGAGGCTGTGATACTGACCTCATACCCTCTTCCCTCTCTTAAGAGTCTGTCAAGGAGATCTGGCTCAAGCACCATGTCAATGTCTTCAAGGACACCTGCTATTGTTGACTTGTAGAGTCCCATTTCATCTCGAAAAGCATCGTAACTTGTTATGGAGTACAATTTGTCGAATATGGCGTTTCTCTCATTAATAGCATCAATATAGGCGCAAACGATTTCTGATCTTCCTTTGTAGAATTCAACGAATTGCTTTGAAAAATCAGGGAAATCTGGTGTTCTTGCATCGAGGAATAGGAACCCAAGCATCTCATGATCGACATCGTCAATAAACGCAAACTGAGCTGTTGCATCTCGAAAGACACGTGAATAGTCTGCTGGTATCACTTCGCCTGCAACAAGACCTACCAGGGCTTTTGCTAGATCTGCGAAAGGGTGACTCTCAGGTAGATCAGTTACCAGCTTCTTGAGCACCCCAAGAGGGGGAAAAATAGCTTTTGTCATCGAGTGTGCTAATACTCCCATTTTGATTGCGAAGATCTGTGCAATTGGTTCCTCAACATCCAAACTGGCTGCGCATGCTTGATCGAACTTGCCCCTCATGGCATATTGAAGCGCATCGTCGATTGAGCAGTTTACACTTGTCTTGAATTGATTCCAAACCTCCGCTCTCTCCTCTTTTTTAAGTATATCATCAGCTCTTTGTCTGATTTCAGCAAGATGGGGATCTGAATCAATTGCTTTGAGAATCGGCTTCCATAATCCGGAGATAGCCTCTGGAAAGGTCGTTTCTATTGTATCTCTGACATAAGTTTCGATGATTTCCGTAACTATCTCCTCATGCTCTGGTGTCACAGCACCGTCTGCCTTGGCTATGCTCGAGTGGTCCACAGCATCAGCTATGACCCGAAGCAGACTATCCATGTAATCCTCGGCTCTGCTTACAAGTGCAACTATAGTGTAGCCTTTTCTTGAATCAGTCACAATCAACGTGTTGTCTCGGAAGGCAAGCTTTCTCACTTCGCCGCTGCCCATCATGGCACTGAGCGACTTTGAAGCTTCCATTAGAGGTCCCAAAATCAACTCGCTCTCGGCATCCACTGAGCTCTTCACATGAACAGGAACACCACCTTCAGATAGAACGCCGATTAGCAAAATCAATTAAGTTTCACCTATTCATCCAGCAGTCTTTGCATCACTCAACGAGAGAAAAGCATTGTTTGTACTTTGGTCATCCGGAAGGATGTTAAGTTCCAGTACAACACAGAGAATACAGCTCAATATAGGTAAAGACAGGCGGAATGAGTGAATTGGAAGGCAAAGTGTGTATTGTGACAGGCAGCAATTCAGGAATTGGGAAAGAAACTGCAACGGCACTCTCTCAAATGGGTGCAACGGTCATCATGGCTGTGAGGAATTTGGAGCGCGGCGAAACTGCAAAAGAGGAAATTGTCACTCACTGTATTAATCCGAAAATCGAGTGCATGACGTTGGATTTGCTATCCAACGAATCCATCAAAGCTTTCGCGAGAGAGTTCCAATCTAGATACGGCAGGCTTGATGTTTTAGTAAATAACGCTGGAGCCGCATTCCACAAACGAGGCATTTCAGCAGATGGATTTGAGAAGACACTTGCAGTCAACTTTCTTGGCCCATTTCTTCTCACCCATGAATTATTGCCCCTGCTCAAAAGCAGTGCACCATCGAGAATCATCAACCTCTCATCGGGTCTTCACTCTAGTGGTCAAATTGACCTCGACGACCTCCAAAGTGAGCGTCGTTATAATGGCATGCAGGCATACAGAAACGCCAAGCTAATCATTCTCCTTTACACCTATGAACTCGCTCGCCGACTAGAGGGAACTGGAGTTACTGCCAATGCAGTGCAACCGGGGTTCGCGGCTACGAATCTGATGACCAACATGGGTGCTTTTCGTTACAGAGTAATGGACAAGATGGTCCGTCGTTTCCAGATTTCCGCCAAGGAGGGAGCCAAAACCCCAGCATATGTTGCATCCAGTCCTGAATTGGCAGGGGTGAATGGAAAGTATTTTGATAAGAAGGAGATTGCCCAATCATCCGAAGCATCCTATGACCGGGAATTGCAACAAAGACTTTGGAAGGTTGCTGAAGAAATGCTAGGCATCAAGGAGGATGAATCAATTGGATAGACGAACGAAGAAGCTGCTGGGCATAGCAATAACCATAGCACTACTGGCGTTCTGGGCGCTCGTGGACCTGAATATACTCTCATCCATAGTTACAGGCTATGGCTATCCGTTCTATGAACTTGTGACCTACGGATCATGGTTTGTTGTAATCATTATTGTCCTATTCGTCCTCTCCTGGGCCGGATGCCTATCAGGACAAAGGCAAACATAGAATTTGAGCACAACTCCTCTCAGGAACTTTAAATAACTGGACCGCAGGCCAAATGAACTGACTCCGACTACCGGTGATACGCATGTGCAAATGGTGCTTCAAACACGGTGATGGCGGCAAGTGGTATGAGAACGCTCGCCTCTATTCTAACGAACTCGCAGACGAATACAATGCAAGAGAGTATCTTGAGGAACAGTGGAAGAATATGGAAACCCTGTTCATTCGCAAGATTATGGGCTTCAACTCAATTGGTCTAGGTTACAAGATGCAGATGCCGATTATCGGTCGAGTTATTCGCAAAGTTGTGGAAGGACAAATCCATAGCGAAAAGAAGAATCGAAACCCTGTTCGGGCTGATGGGCATTTCGGACAAGTGATACCGTTAGAGGATGCTCAGCATATTTTGGGTAATCTTGCTGCAGAACCGATTATCAAGAACTACTGTGTTTGCAGATGGATGCAGAGAGGGGTGAAGGATGCAGTCTGCATCAATTTTGGTCAGCTTTCCGAGGTAATCGAAAAACATACTCGATATATTCCCGAGAACGCCAAATATCGTCTTGATCGAGAGGAAGCCATTGCTGCACTAGAGGAACAGAACAAACGGGGATATGTTGCTACTGTATGGTTCCAGCCAGTTCCATACATCAATGCTGTCTGCTCATGCGAAACTCCAGAGTGCGGTGGCTTGCGTATCAAGAATGACTTCGCTATTGATACCGTATACAAGGGAGAATATCTCATAGATATCAATAGAAACAACTGTCAAGGCTGCATGTCTTGCGTGAAGATGTGCCAATTCAATGCACTTCGGTATCTACCGTCAATAAAGAAAGTCATTGTCGATCTTGACAGATGCCACGGCTGTGGAGTGTGTAGACACGCATGCAAAGATGACGCACTGAATTTGATACCAAGGGAATCAGTTCTAGGTCAAGCTGGGAAATATTGAGGATGGATGAGTTTCTATGGCAAAGAAGACAAAGATCAAGATTGACCATTCAAGATGTGGATTTGATGTTAGTACAGATCCCAGAGAATGCAGGAAATGCCTCTATATTTGCGACCCAGCAGTGCTCTTGATGCACCCAACCCTAGACGATCATCCAGACCCTCACAACCCCGAGAGATGGGTCATCGATGCAATATGGCTATCAAAATGCACTGGATGCATGAAATGCGTTGAGATTTGCCCCGAACAGGCAATTCAGGTATTCCCTGGAGATTCATTAGCCTACATCAAGGCCAAGTGAGTACATTCTCCAGTTCATACACCATCGTCGAGTGTTGTGAGAGGGCGGGACTGAAGTATCACCAATTCGTTTCCTGCTAAGCACCATTCTATGTCTTGAGGAAACCCGTACGCTTTCTCTGTCTTAATCCCAGTTTCAGCTATCCACAATAGAGTGTCATCATCAAGTGAGAGCTCAGCTGCCATCTCAGAAGGTGTATCAATTAAAGTGGGCCGAACACAATCATCTATGACTTGCGGCACGGTCATCTTCGTTTTTGCACCTAGTTCTCGCTGAACTATCCCGAGTGGGCTCTTGGTCAAGACATAGGTGTCGGGTACAATCTTCCCAGAAACTATCGCATCAGCCATTCCCCATGTAGAATTGATGAGTATTTCAACCGCCGCAGAAACGAAAGTACATTGTGAGGATGGAAGTTGCTACACTCTAAAATCGAAGATTCTCACAGACTCATCCCACCTGAGGTTTGCTCGAGATTTCTCTGGCGGATCTACTGAATTATGGGAAGAGATGGCAATCCATGAGTGTGAGGAGCTAGCCCAGACAGGAACAGGATTACTGGAGTGGCTTTTCACATTCTGAAGCTCTCTCTCATTGTAGTAGAATAATTGATTACGCTGTGCGTTACCAGACTTATCTGCCAATTCATTAAGCGTGGTGAGCAGTAATTGGAGGATGAACCAGCCGAAACCCAAGAGTTCGAAGTTCCTTTTGATGTCGAGGTAGCCATCTACGGACGCGGACGAAGTGATGTTCTCGACTCCATCGAAGCGAGGTTTGGAGTTGATTTCAAGGATGAAGCTGAGCATGAATGGGTGGCTCCTCGTGCAGCCAAGAGAGCAATAAGAGTTACTGCAAGCGGAGTAAAAGAGATTGGATATGCAGACCACTCTGGTGAATGCACCTTGGTGTCAGCAATTGTGGCTATCATAATTGGCATCATCATCTTTCTTCAGCTAGTCGTATTCCTGATTGTTCTTGTTGTTCTTACAATCTTCACTGGTGGGGCGGCTCTGAAGTATACAAAGGCAACCTACATGACCGCTCCTGGTGAATCCATAGAGCCCTCTCAGTTAGAGGCTTTCACAAGAGACCAGATTCTAACCGGACGGTTTGTAATGGTGAAGACAGATACTTCTCGATTTCCCCTGAATCCAATCACCAAAGCATCGACACGGGCAACACAACTTTTCCGATGGGGAATAGTTTCAGCTGTTGCTATTGCCTTTGTGTTCTTGGCTGTAGAAGCTATCTACTATTTTTTGAATAGATCATGGCTAACAGACCTTCTTGTGCTTCTGGGTTTTGGTCTAGCATTTCTTCTCGCAATTATTGTTACTGATATTGGTGTGGTCCTGCGCCGTAGACTATGTGGCGGAATAGAGGCTGGCTATGTCGATGGTCCCATACGTATTGAATGAATTAGATGCTAGGGTGGACTACTTTACGAACCCACCCTGCGCATCCTCTCATAACTATCGAATTGAGAGAATGGAGGCTAGAAGCCAAGCACAAATCAGACCGTCCAGAATGGCACCAAGATAGTGATTTCCAGTGACACGGTATGACCACATTATGATGACAGTTGTTACTGCGAACCAAGGTGCAAAAGCATAGAAGAACAAGAACGAGAATCCAATCATTCCGGGTACAAGTGATGCTCCAGTCAGCAATCCACCTCCATACTCGAATGCAATAAGGAGTGCATAGGGAATGCACTTAATGACCACTGCCTTGACTGTCCAGTGAATCTGAGTCTTGACCCAAGTGTCCTTCGAAGCTGTAAGTAAAGGTCCAGTAAGCCACATTCCTTCAATTGCGAAATATATGAGGAAGACAACGAAATAAAGCGGCACAAGCAATGCCTGACGTAGCGTCAAGTCATGGAATCCAGGCAGAAACACTCTCAAATCAAGTGCAAGACCAACGTCAACCATGAGAGTCCAGCAGTAGAGCCAGACGATGATTATCGCTGCTAAGACAAGTGATTTGATGAAACTTGGAAGAAGCTTGCTGAGTCCCTCTTCCATTCCTGCCAATTTGCGAAACGCACCCGTTTCACCTTTGAGTCCAAATATGAAGTAAAGAGCCAATGCGGCAACTAGTCCACTACCCAGCATCCATGACATCACAGAGAGTCCGTAATATTGCGGGAACGGAATGACGAAACCAAGGATGGTCCCAACAGCAAGGAATGGAAAGAATGTGCCTACTCCTATAGCACCATATAGAGCCCCTTTCCCAAGGAATTCTCTATTCGATACTCCTTGGCCAAGTTCTGGGCTTCCTTTCAAGCTTTCAAATACGGGCAGTTCCGAAAGCATTGAAATAAGTGGGAAAATTGTTAGAATCGCACCTACTAGGCTCAGGAAACCTCCTACTAGCCATAGAGGATATAGTAAATTCGAGCTTGCAAGCCAGTATGAATCTTCTACTCCGTCCTTGAGGCTTTCCTTCATCCAGTCAATGCTTTCACTAACAATCACGGGTTCGATGGTTTCGAAGAGATGATTTGTTCTACCCAAAATAAGCCTACGTGCTGTACTATCATCAAAGCTGCCATAAGTAATACCAGGCTCTACACCTGTGACATTGAAATAAGGATCCAGTAATGTTGGATTACTTGGATAACTGGATAGCGAAGAGAAATCGCCTACAGCAACCAAGGTATTAGGCGTGTAGGGCACACTACTGGAATTCACAACCCAAGCTCCCACAAGCACTAAAGCATCAACAGTCACTGTTGATTGATTCACCGCACTCCAAACATAACCCCCGCCCATACTGTGACCAATTAGTCCCATCTCAGACTCATCAACGAAATCAAGATTTGCCAAGTATTCCAAGGCGGCAACCCCAGCTGTACGATTGCCTGGATCAGAGTTGCCATGACCATTCGCGTCTATAGTTAGTACAACAAAACCTCGTCGGGCTAGCTCGATACCGAATGCCATCAACCACTCCTTGTTCTGCAATGATCCATGAATCACCACAACACCAGGTAAGGGGTTCGAATTGGTAGCATAAACAGGTCTTTGCAGTGTACTGTGAATTATTGCCCCCTCCATGTCAGGAAAGTCCTCTTCGGTAACAATCACTGTTCCAAAAGAATTCTGAACATTGCTGGACAGAATGACCCCTGATAGCAAGACAAGGATACTCACAATCAGTACTAGGTATCTAGATCTAAATCTAGGCATGAGTCTAAGCTCCCTTGGCAATCTCACTTGTCAGTTACTCCCTGAGATTTATCTGCTCGCATTCAAAATGGGGTACTATGCCTGATTGGGAGAAGATCTTCGAGGAACGAGGCCGCGTCTTCACGGAGCCCCATTCAGACATCAAAAGAATTGCGCAAATACTTCATGATAATGGAGTCAAGAAGGTACTTGACCTTGGATGTGGAACGGGGCGGCATCTCATTTTTCTCTCTAGATTGGGCTTTGAAGTCTGGGGATTCGATGAATCAGCTACAGCATTATCACTTGCAAAGAAGTGGTTGAATGAGGAAGAATACAATGCTCATGTTCTACAACATAAGATGGAAGAACCGTTTCCGTATGCAGATGAGTTCTTTGACGCCATCATTTCAACGCAAGTCATTCATCACAATCTGAAGTCTGACATTCTTCAAACGGTGAGTGAGATTCGGAGAGTCCTAAGAACAGGAGGAGTGCTTTTTGTGACCTTTCCGATTCTTAGCGGAGTTCCATTATCGGGCAAAGATGATTGGAGTCTTGAGCAAATTGAACCTGGAACTTACATTCCTAGGTGCGGACCTGAGGCCGGTGTTCCGCATCACTACTTCGAAGTTGAAGAAATCTATGAAGTGTTTTCCAATTTTGATATCATGGAGATTTTCATTGATGATACCAAACACAGGTGTGTTCTAGGAATCAAGAAGTAGCTTGGTCCTCCAGACCAAAGAATGGGAAGATTAGTTCTTTCACCTTGGCAATTGTATCATCAACGGCCCTTTTCACCTTGGTCTCATGCTCTGCATACATTCGAGACGGGCGGTCAGTCCAGCCTCCCCTGGTAACACGGAGATTGTATTTGTGGCAGAGATTAATCCAATCTGCAGGTATTAGAGGCGGAAGTGCGATGTCTGCTAGGTCTGCCAAGAGCACGGACCATACCCTTGCAGCCGCCACTGGATTGTATCCGCCACCACCAACAATCACGAGTTTCTTGTTACCCAAGTGAACCAGTTGTCGAACAGTCTTGGACAATCGATGGTAGGTATCAAGATTCAGGAGCATGTCTGCTAGCGGGTCGTCCATATGGGCATCAGCACCGGCGTTCCACAGCACCAACTCGGGCTTGAATGCTAGCCAAATTGGCACAATGAGCTCCTCGAAGGCCTTCCAATATTCGAAATCATCGGTGAGAGGAGGTAGAGGGATGTTCACCGAGTACCCTTTTCCTTCACCGATTCCAATCTCCTCAGGCCGTCCTGTCCCAGGGTAGAATCCCATACTCATCTCGTGCGTTGAGATGGTCAGAACTGAAGGGTCATGATAAAACGCCTCTTGTGTGGCATCACCATGATGGACGTCTGTATCTAGGTATAGCACTTTCTTATTGGGATACTTCTCCTTGAATTTCTTGATGGCTACCACTGTATCATTGAGATAGCAGAAGCCGCCAGCGTTTGAGCTATATGCATGATGAAAGCCGCCTATAATGGACATGGCATCCTCAAACTTGCCATCTGCAACTCCCATGACAGCATCAATTGTTGCACCAACAGGGTAACTTGCGTATCTGTCAACTTGGTGGAAAACCGGACATTCATCCGTGTCAAGACCAAATCGAGAGGAGAAAGCAGAGCCCATGTTACCAAAAAGCTCCAATGTTTCAATGTACGATGGGTCATGATACAGTTTCAGCTCATCACGAGTTGCCAGTCTCATTTGTTGAAGCGAAATCCTTTGGCTATCTATCAGTCCCGACATGACTGGTAGACCCCACGTGACATTCAAACGCGGCCTATTCCAGAAGGGATTTGGCTGCATTCTCATCGAGTCTAGCTCATCAATGCCATCCATCTTAAGCAGTTCCTCTGGGCTAAAAACAGCCGTTAAATGAGACAAGCCATCACATCCATGGTTAAGCCGATTGATTGACCAGAGTTTTGAGTAGATATTATTTCTGGTGTCTTACAATCTTGTTTGGGCCACCCTAATCATGTCTTCCTTATGGCTGCTGTCACCCATGATCTTCTTCAGAGTTCCAAGAGCGGTGTTCATGTGCTTGCTGATTCCAACCTGCTTTAGCACGCCTAAAGTTTCCATGACTAGAGGTTTGGCAGTTTCATGCAGCAAGGGATATGCCGCTTCTGCTGCGACACTCTTGCCTGATTTCTTGACGAAATTATCCATGAATTTCACAATCGACGTGAGTAGTGTAGTGCAAACTACGGCCAATGACTCATTCTTGGACACTAGGCCCTTGGATTCGAGGAGCTCTACGCTTGATGTAAGCTGCTCGCTGCATCTCATGATTACCTTTTCCAACTCCTTTCTATCATCAACAATGGCCCTTGAAACATTCTTGAATGCCTGCTGAACCATGCCTATCTGATGCTCAATCTGATCCTCGCCGAAATACTCGTTGATTTTGGCTACAATGTCCAGTGCATCAAATGGTCTTCCCAATTTCATCAACTTCCCCAATTTGCTCGATGCAAAGTCCAAGTCCTTGGAATCGATGCCAAAGAGATTCCACTTTCCAAAAATGTGTTCACGCATCGCATCGTAATCGCCTATCTTCTCAGATTGCTTTGCCCTCGAGTCGAAGAAACTGATGATGCTCTTCTGACTCTTTTCGTCAAGTCTTGAAACGGCAATCTCACCTGTAATCTTGGATAGCGTTCTAGCAGTCTTGCTTTCCCCAATGGTTGCAGATAGACCATCTGCTATGTGGTTAAGGATGCCCAGATAGACCATGGAGTCCAGTAATACAAGGCGCTCAGCTGCTTTCGTAAACAGCTCGCCTTTTTCCTTTGGCTCGGAAAGCTTTCCTCTATCACGAAGCACCTTTGCTCTGGTTGAAGCCCGCCGAAGTGATCGAGAGAGTTTTGCAGGGCTGACCGACTCTTGATTCATAATTTCCTCCAGAAGCTCAAACCGATCTTTGCCTGCAATTTCCTCAATCCCGGCCTCTGAGAGTTTGGTTTCTACCAGTCTTGATATTGAAGCTCCAAACCCTCCCTCAGCATCCGTTAGTTCACCAAGCTTTGCTAAGCCTCTCTCCACTTCTTCCAGGGTGGATCCAGTGAGTTCGACTCCACTCTCCTTCAATGCTTTCTGTATTCCACCCAGTGAGGAAGCATCAGAACCTGAAGGACTGGCTAGAGTTTTCGGAGCTAATGATTCAGAATGGGGCAAAATCGTCTTGGGAGGCGTTGTTTCACTTGCTGCAATTTGAGTTATTGGGCCTGTGATTGCAAAAAGCCCTTGGCTAAGAGAATTCTCCATATGCTCATTCGCAAGATCTACAACCAATTGATCCAAGTCATCAATGCCGAAGTTTTTGGCTGCAAAGTATCCATATGCAAGAAGAGGCTCCAACCCAGAAGCCGGATCAATATCATATTCCGCCTTTACATGATCCCAGCCATCACTCAGCGCCATACGCTCAAAATCACGTCTTCCCTTGGCCCCCATCTCTTGAGCCAGCATACGAATATCTCCCACAATTGGATGGTCTACCTTCCCACGAAGAACGTCTGCAAGCGTATCATGCATGAACTTGAGAGAGTAGAACCTCGGATCTCTCGATAAATACTGCTTAATTGCGTTGAAGGGACCGGGTGCATCCGTTGGAGATTTGACCTTGAAGAAGATCTGATTCAGATGAACCTCATGGGTTTCATAATTCGGCATATCTGCCAAGCATAGTAGGGCTTTGATAACGGGTATGGCTCCATCCTTGGGAGTATAAATTGTCCCATCTAAGTCAAACAAAACTCGAGCAAGAATTCCTGCTACGTAATCGGTCATCCCTTTAGGGGCTTTCCTGACCCTTGTCGTTGTCAGACTCTTAATTCCTCCAGTCTTACTCTCGATTCCTATCTCTTCAGCCATATACCTTACATAGATTGGGCTCCCCTGTGCATATTCAACCAGCATTCTCAAAGCCTTGTCATCATACTTCACATTCTGACTCTCAAGATGTTTTACAGCAATCTGCTGCATTGCTTCATCAGCTAATCTCGGTAGAGTGACAGAGGTGAATTTCGCACGCAGCTCAACTGGAAGTCTTGCCCAGTCCTGCTCACGTGCAGTGGTCACTATTCCTGACACGTCTTTCTCAATGATTGCCTTAACCAGCTCCCGAGTTTCCGGAATATCGTCTGAGAACAGAACAATGCCCGCCTTTTCGTGAACGCGACTTACATCCTTTGTATCCCAAACAAGAGCTGTATCTGATTCTTCATTCAATTCCTTCCATATGGCATACATAGCAGTAGTTTTTCCAGATCCGGGAGCTCCAAGAATTACAAGATTCTTTCCTTCTTCAACATGTTTGATAGCCATATCTAGAACTGCTCTAAGCGTATCGTCAATGACAAGAACCTGATCAATGTAAATCGGAAGTCTCCACACATTCTTGACCCTATCCTGTGAGTCAGGAATCTCGTAGTATGCCACCATGTCATGAATGATGCCTATTTCGCGTGCAATCACTGCAATCTCGGATTTCATCGTGTCTACATATTGGCCTGATTCTGGCTGACCTGCACTGAGCTGGTTCATTGCCGTACTAACAGGAACTGCAACACTCAGCCCTCCCTCTCTTACAGCCTCCTTGATTGATTCTCTCACAGCTGGGTCTTGAATTGCATCTTTAAGAAACCCCGTAAGCTCTTTGGACTTGATCTTTTCTTTGTCGTCCTGATGTTTCATAATCGAACCTGCTGCAACCGCAAGCACCGCCGAACCGGAGCCAATTAATGCAAAGTTGGATGCTATAACCGATGCAACCCCTAGAACCTTCTTGGCTCTGGGATGTTTATCGAAATAGTTGCGTATTGAATCTGCGAGGCCCATTGGAGCACTTCCAGGTCACGCTTTAGATAATGACCAACTAATGACCTTTCCGAAGAGGCACTACGAAAGCCTCTTTATCCGTTTACGGTCTCTTGTGTTTCATCATGTCGAAGTTCGAGCTGCTCAAGCAAACATTCCTTGGCAACCTAGATGAACGAATTCCTATATCTCTCTGGAAACACCACCCGGAAAGGGACCGTGTTCCTGAGAGCCTTGCTGAAGAAGAAATCAAGTTTCATAGAGAATATGATCATGACCTGATGAAAATCTCATTCCACGGACGCTATCCGGTTGTTGATTGGGGTTGTGAAGCGATATATGATGGTGCTTTATCTGGATCAACAACATGCAAGAATTGCGCAATCACACAACCCAGCGACTGGGAAACCCTTGAACCACTTGACGTAAATGATGGAGAGTTTGGGAATCAAGTACGTGCTGTTGAGCTGATTCACAAGTATTCTCAAGACAAGGTGCCTACCATGGCAACTGTCTTTGGACCGCCAATGGTGGCTGACAAACTCTGTGAGAAAGATCTCTTGGAACACCTAGAAGCTAGTCCTAATGTAATGGAGCAGACTCTAGATATGATAACTAATGTCATGATTGACTTCGGCAGGGCTACGTTAGAAGCAGGCGCAGATGGCATTTTCCTAGCATCTCAACATTCGACATTTTCATCAGTGAATGACGAACAGTATGAGCGTTTCATCTACCCCTATGAAAAGAAGCTAATCTCGAAGCTTAAGGGCAAGGCAAAGTTCATCGTAATGCATTTGCATGCCAGAGAAGAGAACGAGGAAATCCGGTTCGACAAGATTGCCAATACCTCCGGCCTGGACGCTATAAACTGGGAGGACCAGAGTGCGAATCTTACTCTCGCAAATGGGAAGAAGCGGTCTAGAAAAGCTGTTCTTGGAGGAATTGACCACAACGGCATACTCCGAACTGGAACACCTGAAGAGGCCAAAGAACAGGTATTGGATGCCATCCGCGAGGCTGGCATGCAGCGGTTAATTGTAGCTCCTGGATGCGTAGTCACAGTCGACACACCTCCTGAGAATATCAAATCAATAGTTGAATCAATAAGAAACATCAAGCCATGGTCCAAAGATTGGGAGGGATATGCTTGACAAAGAACAGGGCTGTGGCAAAGGCACTTCTTGAGATTTCGCTTCTGTTGCAGATTCAAGGGATGGACAAGTTCAAATTTCTCTCGTACGCCCGTGCGGCCAGGTCGATTACTGGACTGGGCGAAGATATTGAGGCCATTCGAGCCAGAGATGAACTTACTGATATTCCGGGTATAGGAAAAGCAATTGCCGAGAAAATCGAGTCTTTTCTTGACACCAGCTCCATAAAGCTACTGGATGAACTCAGAGAGAAGATACCTGT
>JBHLND010000185.1:0-5865 GCA_048937485.1 Promethearchaeota archaeon | reverse complement strand
TAGCAGCAACTTGGACACCACTTGTCGGCGCGGCAATTGATAGGAGTACAGAAAAGCATAGCCTGCGAAAGTGGGTCATTATTATATGCAGCCTTATTGCATCAACTGCCATTTCTTTAATGGCATTTGCATCAACACTCCTATTGCTTCTCTTTCTTTTCATTGCAATGTCCGTTTCAATTCAGACAGGATGGACCACCGTCAATGCCTACTTGGCTGCCGAGAGCAAGGAGAGGAATTTGGGGTCAACCTCAGGTTTCGGGATTCTTATGGGCTACATTGGAGGCGGCATTGGAGCGCTGATAGCTTTGACTCTTGATAACTGGCATGGCAGAGCAGTTGCGTTCGGAGCTATTGGCGCATTCCTCCTCTGCTTCACTACTATTCCTGCCCTCCTCTTGAAAATTGACTCACCAGTTGAGAGAAGTGAAGCAACAATTCTTGATAGCACAGTAGAAGGTGCAAAGGAGGTCATGCGGAACAGATCCGTCAAGGCCTACCTAATTGGGTCCGTGCTTTGGGGAGATGCAATCTCCACAATAATGACTTTCGCATCTTTGATAGCAATTGAGGTTCTGTCCGTGACGCCTGAGAACGCCCCGTATTTCCTTGGTCTTGCACTTCCTGCGGCAGCAGCAGGGGCAATTGTGCAAGGCAAACTTGGAGATGTATTTGGACTCAAGCTAATGCAAGGATTGAATCTTCTTCTCTGGGCAGCCGGTTTTGCGGCGATTATCATATTGGCTGATGCACTGCCTATTATTCTGATCTCATCAATTGCAGGATTTGCACTTGGAGGAAATCTGACTCTGTCAAGAGCCCTGTATGCAAATGTGATTCCAGCTGGTCTCGAGGGAAGGCTGTTTGGATTCGCAGCTGTGTTCACTTTCTTTGGCGGTGCAATGGGGCCGCTTCTTACAGGAATCGTTGCAGACATTCCTGGATTCACTCTTCGTGCTGCATTGGTGATTCCACTTGGGTTTGTACTAGCCAGTCTTCCAACTCTTGCATTTATCCAAGAAAATGGTGCCCCTTTTGAAGGATAGACTGGCACTATTCTATGAGAGAAGGTCAAATGACAGAAACTCTGATGAAGCGCTCTCGCAGATATCGAGATGTTTCGGATTTGAGAACACAGTTTCAATGCGAATACAGGCTCTATCTCAAGCAAAAGCTGGGAACAACATCTACCGGGGCTGCGCATGTGGGAGCTCGCTTGCATGAGAAGGTCAAGTTGAGTGCAAAGAGGGAGAATGAGCAGAGTAGGCTATTTCGTGTGGCAATAGCGATAATTACTATCTTTGCCGCATTGCTATGGATGATGGGGTGAACTCTTGGAGGACTTCCTGAGTCTAATCCTCTTGGCAATATTCCTAGCCGGAATTTTGGTAATGGTTTCCTGGAGAGGAACAATATCGTTCATGCCAACCGCAAGAATGCTTCGCCAGGCAGAGCAATCCAAATGGACTCTGAAGCAGTTCCTGGACCTAAATCTTAGTAGGCCAAAAGCAGATGAGCGGTTCTTCTTCTCTGAGGAATCAGTGGTTTCAGTTGGCCATCGATACAATGGCAGATTCGACGGAGCAATTCTTCATTGGGAAAACGTTCCTGTACTGGATGCCATAATTGAACGCAAGTTTCCAGCAAGTCATCTTCCAGAAACAGCTAGACCAGAGGATTTCTTTCAGGCTGGACTTTATGCATTGGCTTTGATGGAAAAAGGAGTATCGTGTAGTTCAACAAAATTGGCAATTCTGTATTGCCTTCAGGATGATGCTAGGAAATGTCTCGATAGAAATGAAAGCAAGTGTTTCACTTGTAGCAGTTCAAAGGTGTTTGAACAAAGGTTCAAACCAAGATTGGCAGTTAAGAATCTGAGAAAGTTTGATGATTTCTGGTACAGAAACGCCAAGCCTAAACCTTCCCCTGATAGGAGAAAGTGCGGGACCTGTCCTAATGGCAAGAACGGAACATGCAATTACTCAGCTGCATAGGCAAAAGAGTAATCTCTGTAGGAGTGCAGCCAATACCATGCAAGAATTGAGAGATTTCCTGAATCATGTGATTATCGCAAAGAGACGACTCAAGGAGATATATTACACTACTCGGGATAGCAATGTCAAAGCTGATGCCAAGCAACTTGTTGTAGCAACAATCACTGTTCAGAAGTCTCTTGAGCATCTTATCACGCTTCATCGCAAATCCAAGATAGGGAAGAAGGTATTGGAAGATAGAAAGGCTTCTCTAACACTTAGAAAGTGGTCAATAGGCTTGCCCAAGAGAGTGAAGAATTTCGTTGACAAAAAGAAGAAGATGAGTCCGGAACACCTACGGAAATTTCAGGAGAATCTCCTAGCCTACCTTGAGGAAATTGGTGTTGAGCTCACAGCATGGGCGGAGGATATACAGACTCTAAGCGAGATTCCACGTCCACCAAAGGAGTAGAGGACGAAGCTCTTACCACCTAAGCTTCGCAGCAATTCCACCAAATGCTTTCAGCTGTGCTCCGGATTCAGTTTGGCTGGAGAATATCATTATCTGTGTGCCATACTCAGAAGCTTCGTCGTAGAGTGTATCGATTAGCTCGAAATTCTCTTCAATGACGAGTGCTGTTTCGACTCGTCCTTCTCTCAGAGCTGTCATTACTTCCTTCTCGCCATAGGCCACATTGGCTTCACCTTTCATGAGCGCCTGCATGAAGTCCTCCCATACTTGACGTTCAGCATAGATCTCAGTTTCACGGAGTACGCGTGATGCTTCTTTCATCGCTTGATATAATCCTGTCTCATCAATTACACTAACCGGGATGATCGTATCCGCCACTTTCTCGCGAAGGCGATAATCCAAATCACCTTTCTCAAGGAATTCCATCGCTCGAATAGTATTGCCACCGAGAACTATGGCATCAACATTCTCAAGATTATCCAATAGAAGATTGTTCAATAGGCGTCCTACAAACTTGAAAAATTCCATCATCTTCTCTTCTCGTAGTCGGAGGTACCTTTTGGCACTCTGGCCTCCTGCTCTTGTCTTCCCTATAATATAGAAGTCCTCATCACGAACAAGTTCCATGTGCTTGCCGCGCAAATAGCCAACTGTGACTTTCCCGCCCTCAATCAATACGATGACAACCAAGCTCTTTGGTCTAGTCATATCCTCGAGTTCTTCAGTTATGAATTCTCGGCCACAGATGTAGGTGAATTGGGATATCGGAGCTGGCGGTACAACAATCTCACGTATCTCTTCAGTCGTTCCGCCCTCTTCCTGAACACCGAAAAAGAAGGCAATCCCGTTTGCAGGGACATCTGACATCTTTGTAAGCTCGCTGAGAATAGCAGTAAGATTGTCTTGAACATTCTTTCTATTTGCCTTGCTTTTGATGTTATCAGCTCCAGCTAATTCAGCCTTGACAAAGGAAGTAGCATCCACAAGAGCTTTCGAGGGAGGAATGTAAAGCGTAGTGAAAGAGCTATGCCTACCTTGAAGTGCTTTGAGCTCGTCGACTTTTCGCTTGAGCTTTTGGCGTTCGGCAGACATTTCGTTTCACCTCTTCTAACTTAATATCTTGACGGATTTCATAAGGAACCAGGGGCCTAGGGCAACCGCCATAAGAGGTGCCCAGATGTGACTATTTTAACATTGCGACATAAACCAAGAAACTCGAGGGCGACAAATTAAAAAGGTCAGCTCGGCTTCATTGGGAACCACAGGTGAAGAAGGGATGTACCGCCAATTTACATCATGATAGCAAGTTTCTTCTATTCCGGATTTAGTCCGTATGCGGCGGAGCGTCCAAAGCATCTAAACCATGACTCAGGAGTTTTGATAGACAGATGAGCGAACAGTTGACTGCAGGAGAGAGGCATGTTCTTCAGGAGCTTATCAAGCAGGAGCACCTGGTACCTGCTATTGAGCTGGCTTCGCGATTAGGCGAGAAAGAGGAACGCATCGTCTCTATTCTGAATTCACTCTCACAAAGAGAGCTGGTTGACATAGAAGCAAAGGAGATCGCATCTTATTCCCTCACGGAAGAAGGAAAGGAGTATGCAAAGAATGGACTTCCAGAAGTCCGCCTGTTTCGCTCAGTCATGGAGCTTGGCGGCACTGCTGAGCTTGATGACGCCATATCAAAGAGTGGAATTCCGAAGGAAGCCAAGGGAATAGCCATGAGCTGGGTCCGAAGGAATGGATGGATTGGAATCTCCAAAGAGAATGAAAACACCATTCTAAAAGCTCAAGTCAATCAGATTGAGTCCCAACTGGAGGAACTACTCTCGCTAATTCTAAATGGTGAGGCTAGTGTTCCTAGGACTCTGGAGAACTCTCTCAAAACCTCAATAGAGAGGTCACTAGTAGTGGCGGATACCACTAGGACATTTTCAGCAGGAATCAAGACTGAAAAACGTGAAGTGGCAAATAGGCTTCTTGGCGACAAGGTGGGCGGTATTGCCAATTTGACACCTGCAATGTTGGTTTCACGAGGTTGGGAAGGAAAAGAATTCAGACCCTATAATATGGAGCTAAGCCCAACGTATGCAAATTATGGAAAGAAGCATCCGTATGCAGATTTCAATGACTGGTTAAGAGAGATTATGATTGGTCTTGGCTTCACCGAGTGGGAGGGACCCTATGTTGAAACCGAGTTCTGGGCACATGATGCATTATTCGTTCCGCAAGACCATGTGTCTAGGGAAGTACAAGATCAATTCAGAATAGAAGCACCCTATGACCACGCAGACATAATTGATGAACAGTATTACCGCAAGGTAAAGGCAGTCCATGAGAATGGCGCTGACACTGGGTCTAAGGGATGGGATTGGCCGTTTAGTCGAGAGGTATCTACAAGGCTATGCCTAAGGCCACACACAACCCCAGTTTCTATGAGGTACCTCTGGGAGCACCGTGAAAGCCCTCAGAAGATGTTCATCATTGATCGCAACTTCAGATCTGAAACTCTGAGTGCCACTCATGCGCAGGAATTCAATCAATGTGAGGGCATAATCATGGATAAGAGCATAACATTACGGGACCTTCTAGGTTATCTAAAGACAATATGCAATGCTGTCGGTATTGAGAAACTGAAGTTCAAGCCCGGACAGTTTCCCTTCACAGAACCTAGTGTGGAAACCTTTGGAAAACATGAGAAACTTGGATGGATTGAGCTTGGTGGCTCAGGCATCTTCAGGCCTGAGGTGACCTACCCATTGGGAATCAAGGATCCTGTTTTGGCATGGGGTATCGGTTCGGGTCGGCTTTACATGGCATCCATGGGAATCAACGACATACGAGACTTGTATTCACGAGATCTGAACTGGTTAAGGAAGACTACTTTCCTGAGGGAGGTGAAGCCATGATAGTTGAGAGCAGGATAGGCGACCTTTTGGCACTTATTGGAAAGAAGCTGTCATTGGAAGAACTGGAGGATACGCTCTTCTTGATAAAAGCGGAAGTCGAAAAGATTGAGGGAAACATTATCGAGATTGAAGTGAATCCGGACCGTCAAGATATGCTTTCGACAGAAGGCATAGCAAGGGCAATTAGAGCATTTCTGGACATCGGCTCGGGCCTTCGCAAATACAATGTCAAGAAGTCTGGGCTTCAGGCTATTGTTAAACCAGGTCTATCAAAGATTCGTCCATACCTCTCATGTTCAATCGTGCGCGGAGTAGATACCGACGATGAGCTAATCAAGGAGTATATGCACCTTCAAGAAGCTCTAACAACAACCCATGGTAGGCATAGGAAGAAGGCTAGCATTGGACTATATGTCTTTGATGACATCGAATTCCCCCTGGTCTACGGACCGCAAACGCCTGAGAAGATTTCTTTCATTCCACTAGGATATGAAAAAGAAATGGATGGGCC
>JBHLND010000184.1:0-5894 GCA_048937485.1 Promethearchaeota archaeon | reverse complement strand
GCTGATTTCTGTACTGCTTTAAAATCTCTTGGGATAACAGACGCAATTCGAAGTCCTAGGTGTCAGCCTTTTTATACTCGAGTTTCTCAGCCCGAAACATCATTTTGAGGTGGAAATCGGAACGTGCCGCTCAAAAACACGAACATTGTTAGTGCAGCGCAAACAAAATTCGGAGCGTTGCATGGAGTCACACTCCGCGAGATGTTTGCTGAGGCTGTAGACAAAGCCACAATTGACGCAGGCGTGCCAAAGAAGGACATCCAAGCAGCCTTCATTGGTACCTTCATTCCGGAGATGTTGGTGCATCAAGGTCACACAGCGCCTCTTCTCTTGGATTATGCAGGAATGAAAGGACTACCTGCAACCCGCCACGAGGCTGCCTGTGCTTCAGGTGCAACAGCTCTGAGAGCAGCAATCATGGCCATTGAATCAGGACTTTACGATACTGTTCTTGTCGCTGGCGCAGAGAAGATGACCTCGGTTTCAACAAATAGAGCAACCGAGGCGCTTGCTGCAGCGGCAGACGATGAGTTTGAATCAAGTATGGGTCTTACCTTCCCCGGTGTATTTGCAATTGCTGCAGTCGCGCATATGGAGAAATACGGAACTACGGAGGAAGACATGGCTCGTGTGGCTGTTAAAGCTCATAAGAACGCCTCCACTAATCCTCTTGCTCAGTTTCAGAAGGAGATCACTCTTGAGAAGGCGATGACGCCTCGATATATCGCGTGGCCTTTGAAACTCTTTGACTGCTCGCCAATCTCTGATGGTGCAGCAGCCTTGGTATTGACATCCAACGAGAAGGCCAAAGAATACAATGACTTGCCCATCAAAATCGTGGGTACCGGGCAAGCTTCTGCGTCAATGAATCTTTGCGGCAGAACACAGCTGACTTCATTTGAAGCATCAGTACAGGCAAGCTCCCAGGCATACAAAATGGCAGACATGACTCCTGACCAAATGGATTTTGCCGTCGTTCATGACTGCTTTACCATCGCAGAGATAATCGCTTCAGAGGATATTGGCTTCTTCAAGGCTGGTGAAGGGGCAAAGGCAGTACGTGACGGTGTGACCGCCATTGATGGTGACAGACCCATCAATCCTATGGGCGGTCTCAAAGCTGTCGGTCATCCGGTAGGTGCTACCGGTGTAAAGCAAGCAGTTGTTCTATACAAAGAACTGCGCGGTGATGCTGGAGCAAATCAAGTGCCAAAACACGATGCTGGAATCATGCACAATTTTGGAGGAACAGGGGCAACTTGCGTTGTGAACGTATTCAGGAGGCCTGACGCATGACAAAGAAACCAACAATTGAGCAGTATCAGAAGAACATAGAGGAAGAGAACTTCCGAGCCTACAAGTGTGTCAAATGCAATGCAATCATCGCCCCCCCCTCAGGTAGCTGCTATAGCTGTGGGGGAAATGAGATGGGTTGGGCACAAGTATCCGGACGGGCTACCTTGATCTCGTTTACAGTGATTCATGTCGCTCCTGAGGAATTTCAGGAGGAAGCTCCCTACGTCATTGCCATTATGGAATTGGAGGAGGGCACTCGAGTAACTTCGAGACTTCTTGGTTACGACCCACTGAAGCCTAGAGGAATCAAGACTGGAACGCCTCATGTACTGACATACGAAAAGGGTGCGTCCGGCAAGACATACCTCGCATTTAGACCAGCATGATGGCTAGTTGAGGAAAGCTGCCCCAACGTGGCAGTTCTTTTCACAAGCCTTTATTTCTTGACGTATTCTAGGCCAACATTCATAATCCCCTACATGCAGGAGGGGCTCCAAGGTCGATAGCTTTGATTGAGAAGAAGCATGGGAAACTACTCAGAACCGAAGTCAAGCCATCTATGATGACATTCAAGCGACATGCTCACGGGTTACATGCAAATTATGATCATGATCTTCTAATGAGATATCTCCCACCTACATCCGGAGTCCTTTCTGCTGATTCTGCTCTTGTATCATCACTAGGTGGAGTCCTACCTGAAGCAACCGTTGACGCACTACGTGCCACCGAGTTCCTTGGTATCCATGGAAGAGTGGTTGAAAGCGGACATGGACTCACTTGTTTGCAGTATCTCTATGTTTGGGACTATCAGGCTGTACCTGCACATGAGGCTGATTACGAGCCCATTTTCGTATTCATTGATGACCGGTCTCACTATGCTATCTATGATCTTGTTCACTATTGCTCTCGCCGCTTGGATCTTTCACCATCTGATGTAGGTCGTCCGGGTCTTCAAATGGTGCCTGGGTGGCATTCATTTCTGCCAGCCTCCTCGCTGGCCAGTTCATCTCTTGACAAAGGCGTGGAAGTCCAACCATTGTCAGATCAGCATCTCTCGGCTTGGTGGTCAATACCCGAAAAGGAAGCTCGCCTGAAGATACGAGATTACCTTCTTGATCCATTCCAGCTTGAAGCGCCTGGGCATTTTATGACTGACCCAGATGAAGACGCAAAGACAATATGCTGCGTGTTCCTTGAAATCGAAAGAGCTCTGAAGGAATTTGATGACCCTCGTGCAGCGATAATTGAAGGTATCAAACGGGCATTTGCCAAATGCGTAGGAATTTGGGGTCTCTTCAGACTTGGAGCGTTCATCGCACTTCTAAATGAGATGAATGATGTTGGTCTAGTGAATATGCCTACTCCTATTCGTGCAGGATTGAACTTGGCTGCAATCGGCGAGATGTTGAAAGAGGGATTCATATCAATCACAAAGGCTGGAAGCAGTTTTTTTGCAGGAATGCAAAGTGCTTCAGACGAAGATGATGACTCTACAGGTCCTAGTGTCAAGAGGTCAGTTGTCTAGCCGGTCAAATTGCCCCTGCATATAGCGAGTCCAATCCAATCGCACCATGAGATAAACTGCAAGAATAACAAGAAGCAATGCCATTACTTCTATTGACCTGGATAGCAAACTAGTGGGATCGCCAACTAGAAGATTCTCAATCCAACCCAAGCTGAACCTCCCAGCCCAAGCAACTCCTATCAAGAACATCGACTTTCCAATGAGTTGAGGCAAGACTACTTTCCACCAAGTGTACTTTGAAGCACCCAATGGAACTACCAGCACATCATCAGGAATAGGAGTGGCTGCTACAAGCCAGAGCAGGAACGGAGTAAGTCTGGGATGCTGCAGCGCAGTGCATCGAATACGACTGCGCTTTTCTTCCTGAATGAGTTCTCCTCCAGCGTATCCTATCGCGTATCCCGTCATTTCACCAATTGTTGCACCCACTCCCGATGCTATCCCAATCAGCCACGGGTCAAATAGAAAGGGGCCTGCCGGGATACTCTGAACTCCTCCCAATATGAATGGAACTCCAATATATGGGAAAGGAAGAAGTATTGTAGCATTTCCGATTAATGAGATTATGAATGTCCCCGGATATCCTAAAAGTATAGAGAAGTCTAGAAACCATTCGTATGCAGCGTAAAGCGGACTCAGGACAAATGGATTAACTACAATTAGAATCCAATATACTAGCAGGCTTGTGATTGCCAGAATAAGAATCAGGTCCAGTTTTCTCATTCGCCCACGCCACTAGACATGGTCGAGGTCCAGACTAATAAGAAGGTTCCTCAACTTAAGAAGTCAAACTCAATGAGTATTATTATGGGCCTTTAAGTTCAAGTGGTCCAACAGAACAGAGGGACAGAAAAGATGAGAATCGACCTCAGGTACGGGGAAGGCTCACTTCCTTTGGAAGGAAACATACTTGAACATTATGAGATGGTCACGCCATCCATTGCTCCGGAATATCCTGACCTCCCGTCTGAGGTTCTAAGGGGCCTCACTAATCCGGACTATTCAGATGGCTTCTCTGGAATATCTCCCGAATCGACTATTGCCATCGTCGTTGAAGGCGATATCTCCCTTGATGATGCAAAGATTCTACTAGGCTCTTTATTTCCAAGCCTTACCGCAACAGGAATTTTGCCCGAAAACGTGTCAGTTCTCATCGAATCTCCAAGCTTGGCGTCACGCACCATCAACGAGGTCAATTTCCTATTAGGTGATCCAATATCAAATGGATACAGAGTTGAGTTTCTTAATCCTGACAATACAGATGCTTTCGAGTACATCGGAGACACTCCAATGCATGCTACTCCTCTTTATGTTCACACAGAATTCCTGAAGGCTGATTTTAGAATTGGTCTAGGAACGATACTTCCTACTCCATTTGGCGGGGCTACTGGTGGCCGAATGGCAATGCTTCCAGGAGCCACAAATACTAAGACTCGCAGGCGAAACTTCAGACTGATGGCAACTAGGGAGCTTGGGATATTCGACATTGAATCCGCTGCTTCGCAAGATATGGCCGAAGCCGCGCAACTTGGAAATCTAGACCTCATCATAAATACGGTTGATGATTGGAGAGAGCGAGTTGCCAAAGTTGTAGTTGGAGATCCATTGATGGCTTGGGAGAAAGGAGTTGAGGTGGCGCGTACATTATCTAAGTCTCGTATCTCTAGGAGAGCTGATATTTCCATTGTGACAGCAGGAGGTTCTAGAAATGACAGTACACTCTTTCAGGCTATTGACTGTCTCGATGCCGGAATGAAGGCAACTCGCCACGGCGGAGTCATTATTCTTGTTGCAGAATGTGCCCAGGGTTCTGGGCCAGAAGGACTTGTAAGAGGAGTATCAGATGCACAAACCGAGCGTGAGTTGATTTTCTCTGCGCAAACCGAGTATGAGTTTGGCATGGAACGTGCACGCCTTCTTCTGCGGGCTATGGATTCCCGGAACATTGTAATCTGTTCCAGGTTGCGCAACTCCCTCGTGGAAGAACGTCTCAGATGTACTCCGGTTAGAGACCCCCAAGAGGGTCTTGAGGTTGCAAGGGGTTTGGTTGGGTCTGGAACAAGAGTAGCAGTAGTTCCAAATGGTATGAGGGTTTTTCCAAAAATGAATAACCGAACCTAGCTCGTGAAGCTACTTCTTTCTGGCTGACTTGCCGGATTTCTTCTTTGTTGGCCTATCAAACAGGGCATCCGCAGCAGCAAGGGCGTCTTTTGCCTCTCTCTTTGTGAAGTCTTTCAGACCGCCCGTCTTAGCGATTCTTACCATCACCAGCGCATGTGCATCTCTAGGTTGCATCTCCCAAGACATCTCAAAGCCTGGGTGCTCATTTACAAACACCGACAACATCTCAAACCACGCGTCTTTAACGTCCTCTATGTTTGTATACATGAACTCCATAAGTGGAACTGTTATCTCCACAGTGAGCACGGTATTGTTGTTGATGTAGTAGTTCTCAATGTCCCATGGCAAAGTTGAGTGCCCCCTTGGACGGCTATCTGTGCGATTGATAAGTCTTGTTGGCTTTGAATGAGGGTATTCTAGGATTCCTTCTTGTCCTTCTCCTCTTTCTCCTTTCTAAGGAGTTCTTCTACATCAGCCAAGAATTTGTCTTCCTCAGAAATCTCTCCCTTCTTATCTGCTTCAGTTAAATCCTCGTCGGCTTCTACTCGTTTCACCTTAAATTTCGGGGGTTCTTCAGTTACAGGCTCTGGTTCCGGTTCAGGCTCAGCTTGAGGCTCAGGTTCAGGCTCATGTTCCACAACTGCTTCGTCGACTACTGGTTCAGGCTCTGACTCTGGCAACGCAAGGACAACATCGACATTCTCACCATTTGCCAATCCAAGTCCCTGCCTCTGAAGCACAGTATGGATACTTATTGGCTTTATTCCTCCAAAATCCGCCAATTGCAGTAGCATATCAAAGGCCTCAGCCTCAGTCAGTCCAAATGTACTTGTCACATATGGAATGAGATCAGCAATCTTGAACTCGCTTCGCTCGTCGAGTCTGTTCTTGATGACTCGTCTGAGTTTCTCCATATTCCCTCTGAGCTTCATTCTGTCATTCACATGATGCG